>CAZXLM010000069.1:0-10115 GCA_964642055.1 uncultured Acutalibacter sp.
AGTTCTGCCACAACGTGGGCCTGACCTACGTTTCCTGCTCTCCCTTCCGTGTGCCCATTGCCCGTCTGGCTGCCGCTCAGGCCGCTATCAAAAATCCCAGGAAGTGATTTCTGGTATCTCTGAAAGTATCTGGTTGCAAAGCCGCGCTGAAAAGCGCGGCTTTGTTTCAGATTTACGTAAAGAAGGAACCAGCATGAATTTTGAAAACGCTTAATGGGGGTCAGTATGCTGTACGCAGTTCCCTACAACAAAAAATTCTCTAGCAGGAGCGAAGAGGCGGCCTATCAGCGCGAATTATCCCGGACGCTTTTGCATTGGGCAGTAAAGCGGGAATATGGTAAGAAATATCCTTTATCCGAAATCGTTTATGGTTCGCATGGAAAGCCGGCTTTTTCCAACAGCCCTGTGAAGTTCAGCCTTTCTCACTGCCGGGGACTTGCTTGCTGTGCCCTGGGAGCGGAAGAAGTGGGAGTGGACGCGGAAGCCGTGCGCCCCTTCGACCTCCGCCTGGCCCGGCGCATCTGTACGCCGGAGGAATGGGAATTCCTCAGTTCCGCGCCGAACCGTGACGAAGCGCTTATCCTTCTCTGGACTTTGAAGGAAAGCTTGATGAAATTGACGGGAAAAGGGATCGGCTATGGCTTTCGGAACGCGGCGTTTATGTTTCGCCATGATAAACCGGTACCGGCCCTGGCAGGAGTTCAAGCCGCGTCTTTCAGGCCCGTTCCGGGCGTTTTGCTTTCCATTTGCTGCCGCGGGGAGCCTCCGAAAGAGCTGAAGCTGCAAGAATTGCCGGAGCTTTTCCGAAACCAGGCATAATTGAATATCCATTGTTCATAGGTATAGTGCAGGAAAGGCAATCGAGACGGTTGCCGCACAGAGAGGAACGGTGGAAGATGGTTGTATCGTTAAAGGCAAATAAGAAACGGATCATAGCTTTTTTGATCCTTGTAGTGGTGGTCGTGGGAGCCTGCATTTTTCTGCGAAACGGCAAGGGCGGGGAGGAGAAAAACCGGGAGGTGGCCGGCGGCACCAATGAAGAGCGGGTGGCGTTTCTGGAAAGCTTTGGCTGGCAGGTGGATACAGAGCCGGCGGAGACCAGGGAGGTCATGATCCCCGCCCAGTTTAACGACGTATACACTACATACAATGTCATGCAGAAGGCCCAGGGATACGACCTGAAGCCATACGCGGGAGAAACCTGCACCCAGTACAAATACAAGATCAACAACTACCCCAATGAGCCGGAAGTTTACGCTACTCTGCTGGTGCGGGGCGAGCTGATCATCGGCGGGGACATAGCCTGTTCTGAGGTGGACGGCTTTATGCACGGCTTTGCCAAAGACAGCGCTCGGTACGGCGAAACAGCGGGAGGCTCCTCAAAGACTTCCGAGAGCAGTATGCTTCCTGAGAGCAGCGCTCCTATGAGCTCGACGCCCGCTTCTGAAAGCAGCAGTGTGAGTTCCGCTGTGGGGTCCGGCGCGGACGGCGGCGAGGCGGTGGCTTCCGCTGTGGAATCGGAAGCTTCCGCGGCTTCCACAGCCGGGGATATCGAAGAAGACGCTTATCCTACCGACTGAGTGTTTTCCATCTTTCATAGGCGGACTGTAAAAAAAGGACGGCACGGCCGGTATGGCTGTGCCGTCCTTTTCTGTCTCTATTTGACCCCGGAATTTTCAGCGGGGACTACCTTTCTTCGAGTTTATTTGGTATACTAAAAAAGAAAAGAAAAAACCGAAGCCGCAAAGATTGCAGAATTGAGAAAAAGGGGAGAGCAGCTATGCCGGAGAGACTGGATAAATTTTTGGCTTCTCAGAGCCTTGGAAGCCGCAGGGAAGCTGCCGGGCTGGTGCGTTCCGGCGTTGTGCAGGTCAACGGCGTGACGGCGCAGGACAGCGCGCAAAAGCTGGAACCGGGGAAGGACCTGGTCACAGTAAACGGCCAGGAGGTCCTGTACCGAAAACATCTCTATATCATGATGAACAAACCTGCCGGGGTGCTTTCCGCCACAGAAGACGGCCGTGGGAAAACGGTTTTGGATCTTTTGCCGCCAGAGCTTTCCCGCCGGGGCCTTTTTCCGGCAGGGAGACTGGATAAGGACACCACCGGCTTTTTGCTTATCACCGACGACGGAGAGATGGCTCACCGAATGCTTTCGCCGAAAAGCCATGTGTGGAAGCTGTATGAAGCCAGGCTTTCGGCTCCGGTGAAAGAAGAGGATATCCGGCGCTTTTCAGAAGGGATATCCCAGGGCGGACAGGGCTTTGCCCCAGCCCGGCTCTGGACAGAACAGGAGAACGCAATGCATGCTTTTATCGAAATTCGAGAGGGGAAATTCCATCAAATAAAGCGAATGTTTCGGGCAGTGGAGAATCAAGTGCTTTCTCTGAAAAGACTCAAGATAGGGGGGCTTTGGCTGGACGAAACACTACCCGAAGGGGAAGCGCGCCTTTTGGCAGAGAACGAAACGGCCCTGATTTTTCGCTAGCAAATTGTACCAAAAGCGGCAAGACAATTTGGAATTTAGAGAAAGTTCATAAAGCGGAGTGAAAATCTTTGGGCAAATAAAGAATATCATCGACCGGATTTATCTGATATACTTATGACAATCTAAATAGAGCGGCGGACGTCGTTGACGCGAACAGTTTTGCCGCCAAAAACAGGAGGAATTACTGAATGGCAAGTGTAACCCTGAAAAATGTCTATAAAATCTATGCGGGAGGAGTAACTGCTGTTACCGATTTCAATCTGGAAATCGAGGACAAGGAGTTTATCATTCTGGTCGGTCCTTCCGGCTGCGGCAAGTCCACCACTCTGCGTATGATCGCAGGTCTGGAAGAGATCAGCAAAGGCGAGCTGTACATAGGCGACGCTCTTTCCAATGATATCGCGCCTAAGGACAGAGACATCGCCATGGTGTTCCAGAACTACGCTCTGTATCCCCACATGACTGTGTTCGACAACATGGCCTTTGGCCTGAAGCTCCGCAAGACGCCCAAGGACGAGATTAAGCGCCGCGTGGAAGAGGCCGCCCGTATCTTGGATATTTCCCATCTGCTGGACCGTAAGCCCAAGGCTTTGTCCGGCGGCCAGAGACAGCGTGTGGCTTTGGGCCGCGCTATCGTCCGTGATCCTAAGGTATTCCTCCTTGACGAGCCGCTGTCCAACCTGGACGCCAAGCTCCGCGCTCAGATGAGAACGGAGATCGCCAAGCTTCATAAGAGACTGGGCACTACCTTTATCTATGTTACGCATGACCAGACGGAAGCTATGACCATGGGCGACCGCATCGTGGTTATGAAGGACGGCTTCATTCAGCAGGTCGACACGCCTCAGAACCTGTATGATTATCCTGTCAATGAGTTCGTTGCGGGCTTTATGGGCTCTCCTCAGATGAACTTCATTGATGCCAAGCTGGATAAGGACGGCGCTGACTACACGCTGACCTTTGGCGGCTGCACCATCAAGGTCCCCGCAAAGAAGGCCGAGGGCACGCAGATCGCCGATTATGTTGGCAAGGACGTTATCTTTGGTATCCGTCCCGAAGATGTTCACGATGAGCCCGAGTTCATCGAGAGGGTAGGTGGCGCTCACGTTACCTGTGATGTGGAAGTAACCGAATTGATGGGTGCTGAGACCTATCTGTACCTGAACTGCGAGGGCAACGCTGTTACCGCCCGCGTGGAACCCACTTCCACCGCCAAGTCCGGTGATAAGGCCGCTATCGCTTTCGATCTGAACAAGATGCACTTGTTCGACAAGGAAACTGAAAAGACGTTCCTGAACTAAATACACTTGCTTTTCGCAGGGGTACCGGTTTCTGGTACCCCTGTTTTTTTACCGGAAGAGCAGAGGAGAAAAATCATCTTCTGCGCGGCGAAATTTAAAAAAAAGGTTGAATTTTCTCCGGCAATTCTGTACAATAAATATTGTATAGACGCTTTTTTGCATTTTGCGTTTGCCAGACGGCAGAAATGCCTGTGCGGCTGGGATTTGCTTCTCAGTCCTGACAAGATAGAAAGGGGAAGAGCTATGTCCAACAGATTGTTTCAGGGAATTATCCATCAGATGAGGGATACCATTGACCGCACGATTGGTGTGATCGATGAGTCTTCCGTTATTATCGCCTGCAGCGAGCTGGGAAAAATCGGCGAAGTCTGTGAAAGCGTTATGCCTGAGAATTTGGCTTCTAACGAGGTGTTTCAGGCGGAGGACTACACTTTTAAATCTTTTGGGAACCACCCGCGTCCGGAATATGCCGTTTTTGTCGCCGGTACTGATCCGGAGGCGCAGAAATTTGTCAGGATACTGTCTGTGTCCCTGAACAGCATCAAGCAGTATTACGACGAGAAATATGACCGGGGCAATTTCATCAAAAACGTGATCCTTGATAATATCCTGCCTGGGGATATCTATCTCAAGAGTCATGAGCTCCATTTTGATTCCGATGTGAGCCGCGTCTGTATGCTCATTAAGATCACGGACAAGAACGATATTTCGGCTTACGATGTGCTGCAGAACCTGTTCCCTGACAAGAATAAGGATTTTATCATCAATATTAACGAGACCGACATTGCGCTCGTGAAGGAGATCAAGCCTAATATCGATGAAAAGGATATCAACAAGCTGGCAGGATCTATTGTGGATACCCTCTCCAGCGAGTTCTATACCCACTGCACAGTTGGTATCGGCACGGTCGTCAGCAGCATCAAGGATCTGGCTCGTTCCTTCAAGGAAGCACAGGTCGCCTTGGAGGTGGGCAAGGTCTTCGATACGGAAAAGCCTATCGTCAGTTACAATCATCTGGGCATCGCCAGACTGATCTACCAGCTGCCCACCACGCTTTGCGAAATGTTCTTGAAAGAGGTGTTCCGCAGGGGCTCCATCGATTCTCTGGATCACGAGACTTTGTTTACCATTCAGCGCTTCTTTGAAAACAACCTGAATGTTTCCGAAACGTCCCGGAAGCTGTTCGTTCACCGGAATACGCTGGTGTACCGTCTGGAAAAAATCAAGAAAATTACCGGGCTGGATCTGCGGGAATTTGAGGATGCGATCGTCTTTAAGGTCGCTTTGATGGTAAAGAAATACTTGTCGAGCAATCCGAATAAGTTCTGATTCCTGCCGGAGTTTATCACAATTATAGGTTTTCTGGCAACAGAAATTACAAAATGATTACAAATTATTTCTTTTAGGGAATTAAATATTGGCCGCCCGTTGGTATAATACCTTATGCTGACGAGCGATTGTCTGCGCGTTTCTGCTTTTCCGGCAGTGCGCAGGCGGTGGGAGGGAACCGTCAGGGTTCCCTTTCCTTATGTGACCCTGGGAATTGCACCTCTTTGAGAGCCGGCAATCTCCCTTAGACCGTTGAGTCGGTTTCGCTTTCCCCACGGCGGGCGAAAGGAAAGGCGGCTGAAAATGTGGTCTATCTGTTTGGAGGGATAAGTTTGATCGAATTTCGAAATGTATCCAAGGTGTACAACAACGGCACGGAGGCTCTGCACAATATCAATCTGAAGGTCGATAAGGGCGATTTTGTTTTCATCGTTGGTTCTTCCGGCGCCGGAAAAAGCACCTTCCTGAAGCTTATCACCTGTGAGGAGCGTCCCAGCTCCGGTCAGGTCATCGTGGACGGAAGAGACGTTTCCCGTCTGCGCAAAGGGAAAATCCCCTATGTTCGCCGGAAAATGGGCATGGTGTTTCAGGATTTCCGGTTGATCGATCACATGACGGTATATGACAATGTGGCGTTTGCCATGCGTGTGGTAGGCGCTCCCCCGAAAACCATCAGAAAACGTGTGCCTTACATTCTGAGCCTTGTGGGGCTGCAGCACAAGGCGAAGCATTATCCCACGGAGCTGTCCGGCGGCGAGCGCCAGCGCGTGGGTCTGGCAAGGGCCCTGGTGAACAATCCTTCCATGATCATTGCGGACGAGCCGACCGGAAACATTGACCCGGCGCTGTCCTTCGAGATCGTGGATCTGCTCAGCGAGATCAATCGGCGGGGCACAACGGTGCTGATGGTCACTCATGAGCATTCGCTTGTTAAACACTTCCATAAGCGGATCATTCAGATACACAGTGGTGAGATCGTGGCGGATACGGCAGCAATGCAGGACAGCTATGCGCCGCCGGAGAAATATGTGGAGCCGGAGCCCAGTTCGGAAGCTGACGACGATTATGCCGAATACGACAATGCAGAGCCGTATGAGGGACAGGAAACGGAATATGAGTACGAACAGCCGGAGGAAGAAGACCAGGCGGACGGGTATGAGTCCTATGACGGCGCGTATGAAGATGCAGAGGAATATGATGACGACCCCGAGGCTGTAGAAGCTGCTGAAAGCATGGCGCGGGAGATTTTGCTGGATCCTGACAACGATGAGGAGGTGAGGTAATGGGACTGCATAGTATCGGATATCTTTTCCGTGAAGGCGTAAAAAGCCTTTGGAAAAACAGGACCATGAGCATCGCTTCCATTGCGGTCCTGATTTCCTGCCTTTTGCTGACCGGTGTGGCGGGACTGCTGACGCTGAATCTTTCCACCAATATGGAAAATATTGAAGGCAATAATACGATTTCCGTGTTTTTGCAGGACGATATTTCCTCCATTATGGCGGTCAAGGTCGGCGAGGACCTGAGAAAAATTGACAATATATCCGATTGTACCTTTGTCCCCAAAGAGGACGGCCTGGTCACTATGATGCAGAAGCTTGGCGGCGACAGCACCCTGTTCGAGGCCTTGCAGGGAGATGAAAATCCGCTGCCGGATTCTTACGAAATTTCCATGGCGGATCTGAGCAAATACGATGAAACCATTTCCGCCATTGAGGCGGTAGATGGCGTGGACCGCATTTCAAACTATCGCGATGTTGCCATTAAGCTGAGCAATCTGGACCGGCTGGTACGCTATGCCAGTATTGCCCTTGTGCTGGTACTGGGCGTGGTGTCCCTGTTTATCATTTCCAACACGGTCAAGGTGACGATGTTCTCCCGGAGAATGGAGATCAGCATTATGAAGTCGGTAGGCGCGACCAATGGGTTTGTCCGGATCCCCTTTATTGTGGAGGGTTTGGTAATCGGTGTGCTTTCCGGAGCCATCTCCGCCACGATCTTGTATTTTGCATACGACAAAGCAGTGGAGATCGTGTATGGCATTGTGCCTTTCCTGACCTTTGTAGATATCCAGCCCTATACGGGGCTGCTGTATCTGGCCTATATCGTAGTAGGCATGCTGTTCGGTATGCTGGGCGGCGTGATCTCTATTGGCAGGTATTTAAAGCGGGAGGGAGAAGATGCGGTTGTCTAAGCTGGAAAAGCGTTTGAAAGGTTTTCTTTGCGTTGGCCTGTCCCTGTGCATGCTGTTTGCGGGCACCCTTTCCGCTTCTGCGGAAAGCCTGACAGAGTTGCGGGAAAGGCAGGACAGTCTGCAGGAACAGAAGGAAGAAAATGACACGCTCCTGGAAAAGCTTCAGGCCGATACGGAACAGAAAAAAGCGTATCGCGACGTTTTATATGAGCAGATCGACACCGTCCAGAGCCAGCTGGATCTGCTCCGAAAGCAAATTGGCGAGTTGGATCTGGAAATAGCCGCCGCCGAAGACAAGATCGCGGAAAAACAGACGGAGATCGATCGGAACATGGATCTGCTCAAAGAGCGGATCAAAGCGCTGTATGTTACCGGAGACGCTTCCACGCTGGCTCTGATACTCAACAGCACGGACTTGATGGATTTTACGGAAAAATCCCAGTTTCTCAGGGCGGTGACTCGCCATGACCAAGAGCTCATTGACAAGCTGACGTCACAGCTTCAGGAAATTGACGGTGAGCTTTCCTCTCTCAACGCGAATAAGAGCGAATTGAGCCAGGATAAAAAAGAGCTGGACTCCAAAGGGGCAGAATTGACTCTGCTTTATGAAAAGGCTCAGCAGCTCGTTGAAGAGGCCGAAAACGAGGAACTGAACGCTCTTACAAATTCCGAAATATTGGGAGCGCAGATGGAGGAAAACGAAGAAGCCATCGCGCAGCTGGAGGAGGAAATACGCCGCCAGCAGATTTCCGGCGGCTGGAGCGCAGGCGGTTCCGGTTATGTTGGAAGCGGCAGCTTTATTTGGCCCATGCCCGGCTATACCTACCTGACCTGTTACTTTGGCGAGGGCGGGCACCGTGGCATTGACATCGCCGGCGGCGATATTTACGGCAAACCCATTGTGGCGGCCGATGGCGGTACAGTCATCTATGCCGGCTGGAACGACAGCTATGGTTACTGTGTGTTCATCGATCACGGAAACGGCTATGAGACCCGTTATGCCCACATGAGCGCCCTGGGTACGGATACCGGCGCCGCTGTGGACCAGGGGCAGGTTATCGGTTATGTGGGAAGTACAGGTAATTCTACCGGTCCCCATTTGCATTTTGAAGTGATCTATGGGGGAAGCCTGACAAATCCCATGGGGTATTTTTGATCCTGGGTTTTGGAGAAATATCCCTGTTGTTTGCAGCTTCTCATTGACAATGAAGGGCTGTTTTACTATAATAAGGAACAATGCGGCTGCGTTTTTGCGCGGCCTACTTTGTAAAGGGTGAAAGCGACATGGCAGAAAAGCAGTATTTTGTAACAGAAGAAGGCCTTGCGGCCCTGGAAGAAGAACTGAACCAGTTGAAAACCGTTCGCCGGAAGGATGTGGCTGAGAAGATCAAAGTCGCGCTCTCTTTTGGGGACCTTTCCGAGAACAGCGAGTACGACGAAGCCAAAAACGAGCAGGCCATTATGGAGGCTCGTATCGCCGATCTGGAGGTCATGCTCAAAGGAGCCGTAGTGATTGACGAAAGCGAGCTCAACAACGAGACGGTGCATATCGGTTCCAAAATCGAGGTGACCGTCACTCCTCCCGGCGGAAAAAAGGTCGAGCGCGATTATAAAATCGTGGGCTCCAACGAGGCCGACCCCCGCAACGGCAAGATATCGGACGAATCCGCCGTGGGCAAAGCTCTGCTGGGCGCGAAGGTGGGACAGACCGTAAAGGTGGAGACGCCTGCCGGTGTTTCCAAGTATAAAATCGTTACCATTTCCCGGTAATTCAGATACGAGACCAGAAAGGGGAGCGAGCTGTGCCGCTCCTTTTTTCAGATGAAATATCCCCGAAAGGAAGAAGAAAATGGCGGAAAATCAAATGACAGCTCCCCGGGCCGGGGAAGAGCAGGATCAGAAGGAGCTTTTACGGATTCGCAGGGAAAAGCTGCAAGCGCTGCGGGAAGCGGGGGAGGATCCCTATCAGATCACCCGTTTTGACTGGGATACCACTTCTCAAAAAATCAAAGATGATTTTGACGCCATGGAGGGTAAGCCTGTGAAAGTGGCAGGCAGGCTCATGTCCAAGCGGGGCATGGGAAAGGTTTCCTTCTGCGACCTTCAGGACAGGGACGGTCGCATTCAGCTTTACGCCCGTCAGGATGAAATGGACGAAACGGCTTATAAGAAATTTAAAAAGTTTGATATCGGTGACATTATAGGCGTGGAAGGAGAAGTTTTCCGCACCCAGCGGGGCGAAATGAGCGTTCGGGCCAAAAGCATTACCCTCCTTTCCAAGTCTCTGCTCCCTCTGCCTGAAAAATATCACGGCCTGAAAGATACCGATGCCCGGTACCGCCAGCGGTATGTGGATCTGATCGTGAATCCCGAAGTAAAGGACGTGTTTGTGAAGCGTTCTAAAATCATCACCGCCATTCGAGAATATCTGGACGGACGGGATTTTCTGGAGGTGGAAACGCCTGTGCTCCACACCCAGGCCGGCGGCGCGGCAGCCCGGCCCTTTATCACCCATCACAACACGCTGGATATGGATATGTATCTGCGCATCGCTCTGGAGCTTCATCTGAAGCGGCTCATCGTGGGTGGTTTTGACCGGGTGTATGAAATCGGTCGGAATTTCCGCAATGAGGGCATGGATACCCGCCACAATCCTGAATTTACCATGCTGGAGTTCTATCAGGCTTATACGGATATTCACGGCATGATGTATATCACCGAGGATATGATACGCTATGTGGCCCACAAGGTGCTGGGCACCGGCAAAGTGGAACGGGACGGCGTGGAGATAGATCTGGACCAG
>CAZXLM010000070.1:0-9958 GCA_964642055.1 uncultured Acutalibacter sp.
CCGGCCAGTTCTTCGCTTCGCTCAGACGGCCGATGGACACATTATACCAACGCACTTCGCGCTTATGGTATAATAATTGCTCATAGTCATTTGTGTACAAAGCTTGAGGAATGATGGAGGACGATATGGAAAGCAGACTGTGTATGAATTGCTTTGCCGGATACCGTCCGGAGGAAGGTGTGATCTGTCCCGTGTGCGGCTGGGACAACGCAAAACCTCAAATCCGGAACGGCCTTCGGTATGGTACTGTGCTCGCTTCCCGTTATGTCATCGGCCGTGCAAAGGCGATGAACGGGGAGGGGATTACATACGCCGCTCTGGACCGCACTACCAAACGGGTAGTGGAACTCCGGGAATTTTTCCCCATTTCGCTTTCCTTTCGTCGTGAAGACCAGTGCATCATCGCCATACAGGGCAATGAGGGAGATTTTGAGCGGGATCTTGAAAAGTTTATCGAGCTTTCAAAGGGGGTAAGCCGCCTGCGTGACTTGTCGGTGATCGCCTCTGTTTTGGATATCTTCGAGGAAAACTATACGGCGTATGCGGTGTATGAATATGTGCCGGCAGTGTCTCTGCGTCATTATGTTGAAAAGGCAGGAGGGAATATCAGCTGGAACGAGGCAAACCGCATGTTCATGCCGGTTCTGACCGCTTTAGGACTTATTAATTCCTTGGGAATTTCTCATCTTGGTGTGTCTCCGGACACCCTTCGGGTCACAAAGAATGGCGCCATGTTCCTTTCCGGCTTTTCCATACGCGACGTTCGTCAGGCTGGAGGAAAAATTCCCGAAGAGCTTTTTCCCGGCTGCGCCGCCATTGAGCAGTACCACGAAAAATCAGTCTGTGGGGAAACCAGCGATGTATACGGCTTTGCCGCGGCGCTGCTGTTCGCTTTGACAGGCAGCGTGCCCCAGGAAGCAACAAAACGGGTGCATGACCAGCGGTTGATGATCTCAAAAGAGGTGCTGCGGTCTCTGCCGCCTTTCGCCGTGACGGCCATTGCAAATGCACTGCAGGTGAAGCCAGGCGCCAGAACTGCCAGCTTTGAACGCTTTAAAACCGAACTGTCCGCCGCGCCTACCATTGTCAATGAAGTGAACCAGACGGAAGCGATCCGACGTCTGCCGCCCATCGACATGGACCTTCCTCAGAACAAGGGGCTGCCTCCGGCTGTCTGGCTGATTGGCTCCTGCGTTGTCACCTTCGTTGCGTTGATCATTGTGGCCTCCATGTGGCTTGGGGACAGGGGCATGTCCTTTGGGGATTTGCAGAAGCTATTTGATAGCAGCAGTGCCGTTGCCGAAACGCTGGTTGTTCCCAATATGGTAAACCAGAATTACGACGAATGGGCCCAAAAAATCGGGGACGGTGAGTATGGCTTCAAATTGCGGGTCTCCGACCGCATTTTCAGCGAAACGGTAGCGGAAGGGAATATTATCAGCCAAAGCGCTTTTGAGGGAGAAACGGTGGCCCAGGGAGAAGTTGTGGTAGTAACAGTGAGCAAAGGCAGCGCAAAGCGCACCCTTCCCTCCATTAAGGGCGTAAGCTTTGCCGACCTTCAGGGCATCTTGACAAATAATGGTTTTATACCTGTACAGGAGGAAGAGCATAGCGACGATGTGGATCCCGGTTATGTGATCCGCTATAAAGACTATGCAGAAGGCGACTCGCTGGACTACGGTTCTACAGTTACGGTGATCGTCAGTTCCGGGCCTGAGGGATAGAAGGAGATGGGCGCATGGCAAATGTTTCGGAAAAAAAGAAAAAATTGCTCCTTCTGTTTCAGATTTTGCTGGAAAAGACAGACGAAGAGCATACGCTCACGCTGCCTGAACTTTTGCAGGAATTGGAAAACAGAGGGATTTACGCAGAACGAAAAAGTATTTATGACGATATTGAAACGCTCCGCAGCGTGGGGATCGAAATCGAGACCAGAAAGCAGCGGACATTTCAATACTATGTGGAAAAACGCCGCTTCTCCTTTCAGGAGCTTCAGCTTTTGGCAGAAGCGGTGCGGTCTGCTTCATTTCTTTCCAAAAAGCAGGCGATGGAGCTTACCGCCAAGCTGGGGACCCTGTGCAGCTCCTATCAGGCCCAGGAATTACAGCAGCGGAAAGAACCTCAAACTGTTCCTCACGTGGAAACAGCAGGGGAGAAGGTCACGCTTGAGTTTTCCGCGGAGTTCGCAAAAATGGTGGAGGAGCGTTTTGACTCAGATCTGAAAACAGAACCGGCGGGGAAGAGCCGGATACGGGCGACCTTCAGGACCGATATCGATGTAGACTTTTTCGCGTGGCTTTTTTCCCAGGGAACGGAAGTCAGATTGATATCTCCCAAAAAAGCAGCAGAGCAATTTCGCGAGCGTGCCAAAGCCTTGTCAAAGCTGTATAAATCCTAAGTGAAGTTTAACAGATAGTTGAAAAGAGACTTGCCTTTCTCACCTGCCGGTGGAGAGTCCTGTCTTTTTTTAAACGTCTAAAATCTCATAACTGATTTCTAATGCTGAGTGCTTTTCCTTGTGAAAGGCGCTTTTTCCTTTTTTGCCGGTCGTTCCGAAATCCGGCAAAGACCAAAGTATCCTGCGGAAAAAAGCAGACCGCACACAATGGTTTCCACGGCGAGCTGGAAAAAAGGATTGGAAAAAGACAGCGCCAGCAAAAGGCGTTTTCCGAGAGAAACGGAAACGACAGCGCACAGCAGCGGCAGAAGCACATGCCACATCAAAGACAGCTTTACGCTTGCGACCTTAAGCAGCCGGTGAAGACTGAGAGCCGCGTTGAAAATAGTGCTGAAGAACAAAATGCATACATAGCTTTCCATGCCAAAAAAGCGAAGAAAGCAGAGGACCAGAATTACTCGGATCAGGGAATCGGAAAAATTGTATTTCATGGAATTGAATTGTTCGTCAAGCCCCTTTAAAAGGCAGTCCACCACAACGTCGAGGTAGATCAGGGGAACGATGGGCGCCAGCACCCGGAGGTACGCCCCGGCACTTTCACTGTGATAAAACGCCTGTCCCCAGCCATCGCCGAAAGCGATAAAAACTGCGGCGAAAAACATGCCGTAGGCCAGGGCGGAGCGAACAGACTTTCCTGTGATGTATGCTACCTCCCGGCGATGTCCCAGTTCCCGCTCCTTTGCGACTTTGGGGATCAACAAAGAGGCAAAGGAGGAAAGAAAGGAAGATGGGAAATACAGCATGGGCATTGCCATACCCTGCAACAGGCCGTATTGGGAAAGCGAGGCGGAATAGCTCAGCCCGAATTTCCGGAGCTCTCGAGGGATCAGAAGATTTTCTCCGGTGTTCAGAAGACTTTTTGCTGCAGAGCTCAAGGTGCAGGGTAGCGCGATATGAGAAAGTCCCTTCAGTACGCCGCTGCTTTTTTCCCGCTTTTTTGGTGTGTTCTTTTTCAGACTGTGGCGGTAGGCCGACCAGCTGACAAGAAAGGAGACAGCTTCTCCCAAAGTAGAGGCGGTCATGGCTGCCAGACAGGCGTGCTCAATGTTTTGAGGGGCAAAATGCCAAAACAGATATACGGTGGCAAGGATCGTCAAGATCTGTTCCAGCGTGTCTGACGTCGCGGTGGAAAGGGATTCGTCCACTGCCAGAAAATAGCCCTTCATGCAGGTGCAGAGTGACATGAACGGCAGGCCAAAGCCTAAGATCTGTAAGCAGGGTGCCGCCTGCGGGTCCCCAAGAAAAACGGCGGCCGCAAAATCCGAAAGGAAGAACAGGCAAAGTGAAATGCAGGAGCTGATAGACAGGCAGAAGGCGAAGCACTTTGCCACAGTGGAGCGTACTACCTCGCGGCGTCCGGCGGCAATGGCTGCCGTTACCATGCGCGTCACGGCAAGACTGATTCCGGAGGTGGAAAGAGTCACCGTCAGCATGAAAACGGAAAAAATCAGCTGGTAAAGCCCCATGCCCTCAGAACCGATCTTCTGGGAAAGGTAGGAGCGATATCCCATATTTGTGATGCGTAAAAACAGGGATACCGCCGTAAGGATCGATCCCTGGATAAAGAATTTCCGTTTTGTCATTTCTTACCCCCTTATTCCACGAACAGCGGACTTGAAAGGCCCGGGAAAATCTGATAAAATAATAATCAGAACTTTGGCGAGAGAGGCATAGTATGAACGAAAATTGGACTGAAATAAAAATTGAAATTCCTGCCGGGCAGGTGGAATTGGCCGGTGCTATCGCAAATATGGTAGTCCCTTACGGCATTTATATGGAAGACTATTCAAATTTAGAAGCCGAGGCCATGGAGATTGCCCATATTGATTTGATCGATGAGGAGCTTTTGCGAAAGGACAGGACCAAGGCGGTGATTCATGTGTACATCAGTCCGGAGGAAAACCCGGCCGAGGCCGTTTCCTTTCTGGAAGAACGCTACCGGGCTGAAAATATCCCACATGCTATTACCTGCGCTTCCTGTGTGAAGGAGGACTGGCTCAACAACTGGAAAAAGTATTTTAAGCCTATCCCGGTAGGGAAAAAGCTGCTGATTCGCCCTGTCTGGGAGGAGAATTTTGACCCCATGGACCGCATAGTGCTGAACCTGGAGCCCGGCCTGGCCTTTGGCACCGGCACCCACGAGACCACCCGGCTTTGTTTGGAGTTGCTGGAAAAATATATTGTTCCGGGCTGTGATTTCCTGGATATGGGCTGCGGCAGCGGGATATTGTCCGTGGCGGCTTTGCTGCTGGGAGCGGAAACTGCTGTGGGCGTGGATATCGACCCGCTGGCCGTGAAAACCGCTGTAGAAAATGCCCGGCAGAACGGGGTGGAAAACCGTTTTACCGGTATTTGCGGCAATCTTACGGAAAAGGTTGCGGGAAATCCGGCTGTTCCTCAGAAATTTCAGGTAGTCGCCGCCAATATCGTGGCGGACATAGTGATTCTGCTCAGCCAGGACGCGCCCCGTTTTCTCAGTCAGGATAGCGTATACATTGTCAGCGGTATTATCGATACCAGAGAGCAGGACGTGCTGGACGCACTTTCCGGGACATTTGAGGTGATGGAACGGAAAGAAGAAAAGGGCTGGATCGCCATGGCGCTGAGAATGAAGCGGGAAGAATGAGAGCCACGCTTTTGTTCCATGACGAAAAAAGGATATGAGGAGTTGGGAAAGTGCCATGAATAACACACCATTGATTTTAGCTATGACAGAATACGAAGGCAGCTGTGCGGAGCGGGTCAACCATTTCTTAAAGGTTTACGCCTTTGCCAAAACTATTGGAGAGGGAGAGGCGTTCCCCGCCAAAGTTCAGGAAATACTGGAAACTGCTGCCATCGTGCATGATATTGGTATTAAACCCAGCCTGGAAAAATATCACAGCGCTGTCGGAGAGCATCAGGAAAAAGAGGGCCCTGCCCCGGCGAAAGCTATGCTCACAGCTTTGGGGTATCCTCCGGCAGTTACAGACCGAGTCTGCTATCTGGTGGGACACCATCATACCTATAGCGGGATTGACGGCAGCGATTATCAGGCCTTAGTGGAAGCGGATTTTCTCGTCAATATCTATGAGAGCGAGATGAAACGCCCGGAAATCGAAGCGGTGCGGAAAAATGTTTTCCGCACGAAAACCGGTATAAAGCTGCTGGATATGCTGTATTTGGAAGGTTAGAAACGAAAAGAAAGGCCCCGGATTTCCGGGGCCTTTGGATATGTGTAACATTTTTCTTTCCTCCACGACTAATTTACAGAGCATAAAAAATGGGAGGTGATTCACTCATGGATCTGTTGAAGAAAGCAAAGGCGGGCGACGGGAATGCCTTTGCCGATTTGCTGGAACAGTATCAGAGTATGCTCTATAACACGGCGCTGCTGATTCTCAGAAACGAGGACGATGCTCTTGATGCGGTGCAGGACGCAGTCTTGGCCTGCTGGGAAAAGCTTCCCAGTCTGCGGCAGGACAAGTATTTTAAGACCTGGCTTACCAGGATCTTGCTGAATAAGTGCTACGATTGCCTGCGGGTGCGCAGCCACTTCTCAGACGGCAGCCTGATACCGGAAGAATCGGAAACACCGGATTGGGATACGGTTCTGGACGTAGGCCGAGCCATGTCTCGGCTTTCCCAAATGGACAGACTGGTGCTTTCCCTGTTTTATTACGACAGCTTTACCACGAAAGAGATTGCTAGGGCCCTGTCCGTGTCCGAAGGCGCCGTGAGGACCCGTCTGAACAGAAGTCGGACTCGTCTGAAAGAAGTCTTTTTAAAGGAGGAAAACCAAGCGTATGAAACATGCGGAAACCGATAGAGAAATTTACAGCGTTCTGGAGCAGGAAATGCCCCGCCGTCCGCTTTCCCCCAGGGCCAAAGCGCGCTTCGAAGAGACCTATCGTATTCTTGGAGCCCAGGAAAAAGCGCCTCGCAAGAGCCACCGCCGTGTCTGGATCACGACCGCCTCCGCTCTGGCTGCCTGTTTCCTGATGATTTTCGGCGTGAACGCGGCCTTCCCAGCTTTTGCCGAGGGTCTGCCGGTGGTAGGACAAATGTTCCAGTCTCTAAACGGCAACAGCCACGCCGCTTCCTTGAAGATGGGAAAAAGCGTTTTGGGCGTCAACGTGGCTGACAGCCTGACTAAGCCCATTGACGTTTCCCAGACCAGCGGCGATTACACCTTGACCGTGCAAAACGCCTTCTGCGACGGCGAGACCATGACCATCGCCCTGGATATGACCGGCCCCGCTGAGGTTCTGGAGCAGATAGAGTATACCGTTGTGGATAGTATCTTACTTTCCGTCAACGGGGAAAAGGCCGATTTTCTTTCCGGGAGTGGCGAAAGCAATCGAAACGACCTTTTCTTTTCCCCCAACGGCAAAGGAAAGCTGGCTGGCGCCTTTGTGTGCCGCCTGCCCGCTCCGGCGGAAAACGGGGAAGTTTTAAACGTGGGCCTTGCCATGAACGGCTTCAGCGGCAAGGACAGGAAGGCAAGCGATTACGCGGATAACCCCATCTTCATGGACGGAGCAGATTTTGACATTTCCTTTACCGTGGAGGCGGATACCACCCATAACCGGGACTTTGAGTGCCCTGTTGAGGATAACGGCGTCAAACTGCTCGCCGTCCATGCCACCCCGGTTCGCACCCAGTTGAAAGTGACTTTGCCCGTGGAGCTTGCCAACCGGACAGATGCTCCCATCACCGAATGGGAGCCCGCCCTCTATCTGCCGGAAGGCGTACGGGTGACGCACAACTGGCGGCAGACCTTCCCGGAGGGCTATGACTATGAGATGAAAGAGGAGCAGACCGTAGACATGACCTTCGACGGCCTGCCCGAGGGCACGGAAACGGCAGTCCTGCGTATTTACGAGGACACCTGTCAGAAAACGCCGGATTCTCCCAGGGCAGTTTACTGCGAGTTTACCGTTGATTTGAAAAACGGTTCCGCCGCCGTCACCCAGACTTATTTGGAGGACGGTCCCCTGGCCCTGGACTCTCCCTTTGATTATGAATACCTTTTCACGGAACGAAGTGAAGTCACCATGGTAAACGGGTTTTCTCTGAACGGTGTGTTCTTCGACAACAAAAGCAGTCAATTCCAGCTGACAATCCAGCAGGAGCCTGCCCCTTACCGGGAATTGAAGGTGAAAATCGAAAATGCAGCGGGGGAGACGGTGGCCGAAATGATCTCTTCCGATTCGCCCATCGCGAACAGCTCACTCTATTCTTACTATCTTGACCCGGCTTCGGAGTTCTGGGAGATTTTCCACAGCAATCCCGAGAATAACTGGGGTGATAATTATACCTACAATATAGTCGGCGTTTCCGAATATCACCCAGCGTGCGGCGAGGTGCTGACTGTGAAAGTGACGGACAATCAGAGTGGTGAAGAACTGCTGACCGATACAGTGGGTATGACGGAAAAAATGTGATAAGATTTCTGGCGGCCCAAGCAAGAAAGGCACAGAGTAAAGCAGCTGAAAAAAGTAAACAGTCAGGAAAAGAGAAAGTCTGTGAATTGCGTTAAGCGCAAAAAACGGCGTATGGAAAACCATACGCCGTTTTTTATCGGTTGTTTTTAACCTGTCGAGTTTTCAGCCCATCAGCTTCTTTTACAAAACTTACAGGTTGGCTTTCAGCCAGGCGATGTCCTCTTTCAGGCAGGATATCCGGTCCTTACCGCCGTAATTAGCCTCACGCTCTACCACATAGAGCACGTCCTTGCGCTGGGCGTCGGCCGCAGCCTTTACAGCTTTCCAGTCCACAATGCCGGAACCGGTGGGCACATTCAACTTATCCCGCTCTTCCATCATCTTCAAAAATTCAGGCGGGAAGATGGGCTTGCCGTTTTCATCAGTCTCAAACTTCGGCCATTCCTTTTTGACGTGGCGGGAGTCCGCAGGGTCGGGGCCGATCACAGCGCCGTTTTCCTTAATGTGAATGGCGGCGATGCGTCCGGCGTGCTTCTGAATGTACTCCACAGGGTCGATTCCTGCGGCAGAGGCCCAGCCGCAGTCGATCTCAAAAGCCACGGTCTCTGGGTCAGTGTTCTCGATTACCCAGTCGAACAGGTATTTTCCCTGGTCTTGGTTAAACTCCTGGGTATGGTTGTGATATCCGATCGTAATGCCGTAGGGTTTTGCGAATCTGCCGAACTTGTTCAGGTCTTCGGCCACTTCCTTCGCTTCCTCGGCAGAATTGAAGGGCGTCATGGGGCAGGCGACAAATCTTACGCCCAGCTTAGCAAGATAGGGGATATCTTCCTCCATAAAGTCAAAAGCGACATGAGCGGAATCGGCGGTGATGCCGGCCTCTTGTAAGACCTTCTTCACATCCTCCACGGGTAAACCGGCATACTCCCGGGCGAATTCAACGCCGGCATAGCCCATTTCGGCGGTGGTCCTGATTTTCTCTAGGGGAGAGAGGGTACAGTCAAACCCAAAAGAATACTGCTGCAAATTGATATTGTTCATAGGTATGATCTCCTTTTACAAAACAGGAGGCTGAAAAGGATTCAGCCTCCTTGTTTTTAGCTTCTGTTTAAACCCAATCAGTCAAAAATGGGACGGCCGTCAGCGCCAAAATAAACAGGCTTGTTGTGCTTGGAAGAATAGTAAATAGAATCCAGGATCTTGGTAACAACATAAGCCTGATCGGCAGTAACGAACAAGTCGCCTTCGCCGCGCAAAGCCTTTACCCAGATATCATGCTCCTTGCTGGTGGGAGCAGGTCCCTGGCTGAAGCCGGGAATGTAACCGGCAACCTTGTTGCCTACCCAGGAAATGGTGGGCTGATTGGCAACGACATGGTTCAGACGCACACGGTCCTCAAAAGTATCAAGACCGCCCTTGGTACCGGCCAGCATGGTGTGGGCTTCGTTATTTGCGCCGCGGGCTTCAGCCATGTTGATGGCCCAGGAAGCGCGCAGGTTGATAACAGCACCGTTCTTCATCTTGATGTGGCCAACCGCGGAATCTTCCACATCGTAGGTCTTGTTGTTCCAGTGATCGGGTTCACCGCGCCAGTTGTTCTGGCCCTGATGATCGGGATCAAGGAGCGTGCCCAGCTTTTCAAAGGAAGTACCTACTACATACTCCACGTCATAGTTGTTCATCAGGAACAGGGTCAAATCAAGAGCGTGAGTGCCGATATCGATCAGCGGACCGCCGCCCTGCTTGGACTTGTCGGTAAATACGCCCCAGGTGGGAACGCCACGGCGGCGCAGATAGGTAGCTTCTGCGTAATAGATGTCGCCCAGCCAGCCATCGTCAACAACTTTCTTGGCAACCTGGTTGGCAGGGAAGTGACGGTACTGATAGCCGATGGTCAGCATCTTACCAGTGCGGTCACGGGCTTCCAGCATTTTCTTGGCGTCGGCCTCAGTAGCAGCCATGGGCTTTTCGCACAGAACATGCTTTCCGGCTTCCAGAGCGGCGATGGTGATCTCGCAGTGGGCGATATTGGGAGTCAGCACATGCACGGCGTCAATGGTGGGGTCAGCCAGCA
>CAZXLM010000071.1:0-9543 GCA_964642055.1 uncultured Acutalibacter sp.
GCTGATTGGCTCCGCCGGTGTGTCCGCTGTGCCTATGGCCGCGCGGGTGTCCCAGGTGGTGGGCCAGAAGGAAGACCCCTCCAACTTCCTGCTGATGCACGCCATGGGCCCCAATGTGGCGGGCGTTATCGGTTCCGCCGTGGCGGCAGGCGTTCTGCTGGCCCTGTTTGGCTAAAGCAGATTGAAAAACAGGTTTTTCAATCTTTTGGAAGTTTTGTTTTTCGGCCGAAAGCCGAAATTCTGCTTCGCAGAACCGCAGAACATTCCGAATAGAAAGGATATTGTAATATGGCTAAAAATCCCTTGAAAATTACAGATACCATTCTGCGCGACGCCCATCAGTCCCAAGCGGCCACCCGCATGAAGCTGGAGGACATGGTCCCCGCGCTGCCCCTGCTGGACAGCATCGGCTACTGGTCCCTGGAATGCTGGGGCGGCGCCACCTTCGACGTGTGCATGCGCTTTCTGAACGAGGATCCCTGGGAGCGGCTGCGCACCCTGAAAAAGGGCCTGCCCAACACAAAGCTGCAAATGCTGCTGCGCGGCCAGAATCTGCTGGGCTACCGCCACTATGCCGACGACGTGGTAGAGGCCTTCTGTAAGAAGTCTATTGAAAACGGCATCGACATCGTCCGCATTTTCGACGCGCTGAACGACCCTCGGAACGTCCAGGCGGCCGTGAAGTACGTCAAGGAGTACGGCGGTATGGCCGAGGTGGCCATCAGCTACACAAAGAGCCCTGTTCACAGCGAGGATTACTTTGTAAAGCTGGCCATGGAGCTGGAAAAAATGGGCGCGGACACCATCTGCATCAAAGACATGGCGAACCTGCTGCTGCCCTATGACGCCTATTCTTTAGTGAAGAAGCTCAAGGAAAACGTGGGCGTGCCCATTCATCTGCACACCCATAACACCACTGGCACAGGCGACATGACAAATCTCATGGCGGCCCAGGCCGGGGTGGATATTGTGGACTGCGCCCTGTCTCCCTTGGCAAACGGCACTTCCCAGCCTGCCACCGAATCTATGGTGGCCACGCTGCAGGGCACCAGCCGCGACACCGGGCTGGACCTGACAAAGCTTTCCGAGGCTGCCGCCCATTTCCGCGGCGTTGCGGAAAAGCTGGAGGTAAACCCCAAGGTGCTGAAGGTGGATACCAATACCTTGCTGTACCAAGTGCCTGGCGGCATGCTTTCTAACCTGATTTCTCAGCTGAAACAGGCAAACGCCGAGGATAAGTACTACGATGTGCTGGCTGAGGTGCCCAGAGTCCGAGAGGACTTTGGTTTCCCGCCGCTGGTGACTCCCACCAGCCAGATCGTGGGCTCTCAGGCGGTGCTGAACGTACTTTCCGGCGAGCGCTATAAGATGATCACCAAGGAAAGCAAAGGCCTGCTCCGCGGCGAATACGGCCAGCTTCCCGGTCAGGTCAACGAGGAAGTGCGGAAGAAGGCCATCGGCGACGCTGAGGTCATTACCTGCCGTCCCGCCGATCTGCTGGAGCCGGAGATGGAGAAGCTCCGCGCCGAAAGCAGGGAAAAGGGCCTGGGCAACTGCGAGGAGGACGTGCTGAGCCTGGCGCTGTTCCCTCAGGTGGCGGAGAAATTCCTGCAATGGAGAGACGGCCCCCACGATGTGGAGCCCGAAGCTCCCGCCCCTGCCGCCGCTGCCGCTCCCCAGAAGGCGGACGATAGCGCCCCCCGCACGCTGGTTGTAGAGGATTTGACCGGCGGGAATTTCTAACGCGGCGGTAAAAGCATTCTAAAAACTATCAGCTCTGGTTAGCTGAATGCCCGTGAAAAATAAAATGCCTGCTTTGATCTTGCGGAAATGCCGGATCAAGCAGGTTTTTTTCTTTGCTTACAGGAGGGAATGGAATTTTCGGCTGCCTGTGGTTATGTCCGGATCAGCATTCGGGAGCAGCACGAGGACAGACAGCTGCCGGCGCTCCGCCGCCGGGCAGGAGATCGCAAAAAACAGGCTGCCCAGTAACCCCCCTGCTTTTAAAAGCATATGCTTTGTTACAGGACCGCTTTCCCTGTGAAAAGCTTGAAAAGTATTGAAAAAGCCTTCTTTTTGTGGTAAGCTGATTCAAAAAAGAAGCGGTCCTTTAGTTTTGATAAAAAGCACAGCCATATTGCAGGAGGAAGAAAGAATGAAACGGCGTTTTTTAAGTCTTTTACTGGCAGCTGCTCTCATGCTGGGTTCTTTGCCTCTTTCTGCTTACGCAGAGGAGAAGATACATTCCGGATTCTGCGGTCGGAATGTGACCTGGGCCCTGGCAGAAGACGGTGCTCTCACTATTTCCGGCAGTGGAACGATGAATGATTATTCTTATCTTTATCCCAGCCTGAATGACGTGCCCGCTCCTCCGTGGTGGCTCTGGAAAGATGAGATCAAGACGATCGTTATTGCGAATGGCGTGACCAGCATTGGGAACTGCGCTTTTAACGACTGTGCCGCTCTGACCTCTATTACGGTCCCCAGCAGCGTCACCCGCATGGGAGACCGTGCTTTCTGGGGCTGCGCCAGCTTGACCGATATTGCCATTCCTGACAGCGTGACCAGTCTAGGATACGGCGTGTTCTTTGGTTGTTCCAGCTTGACCAGTATGATAATTCCGGACCGTGTGACCAGCATAAAAAGCGAAGCGTTCGGCTGCTGTACCGGCTTAACAAGCATCACCATTCCTGACAGCGTGGCCAGCATTGAATACGGTGCGTTTGACAGCTGTACCGGTCTGACCGGCATTGCCCTTCCAAACAGCGTGACAAGCATTGAAGGCCATACTTTCTGGGGCTGCACCGGCCTGAAAAGCGTCATTATTCCGGGCCGCGTGACCAGCATTGGACCCGGCGCGTTCTTGAACTGCAACAGCCTGTCTGGCATTACGATCCCCAACAGCGTGACCAGCATTGGGAGCGAAGCGTTCGAGGGCTGCACCGGCTTGACCAGCATTACAATTCCAGATGGCGTAACCAGCATAGAATACAGTGCGTTTTTCCGCTGTTCCGGCCTGAACGGCATTGTGATCCCCGATGGTGTGACTGCCATTGGAGTAGGCGCGTTTTCTGAGTGCGCCCGTCTGACCAGTATCACGATCCCCGGCAGCGTGACAAGCATTGAATGCGGCGCGTTCTCTGGGTGCGCCGGCTTAAAAAGCGTTGTTTTTGAGGGAACTGCGCCTTCTGCAGGCGAATCTGTTTTTAAAGACGTCCGAAAAGATTTTTGCATTTATTATCAGGACGGCGCTGCCGGTTGGACAACGCCCAAATGGAACGGATATCCCTGCAAGCCTCTGTCGGAAATGTCCCCGGACGAGTCGAGACCAGGCCCGGGACCTGACCCGGACCACTCGAACACGCCGGCAAGGGAAACCGTAACTTCCCCTGACGGTACAGTAACTGTGACTGTGACCTGGCCTGACGGTAAGAAATCTGTGCGGGTTTTAAGTCCCGCAGGGGACGCCGCCGTCCAGGTGACAACCTCAAACGACAGCGTGATGGCCAAGGTCGATCTGCCCGCTGACCCGGGGGCAGGAAAGATCTTTGACGATGTGAAAGAAAGCGCGTGGTACGCAGAAGCGGTAGACAAGGCGACTGCCTATAACCTGTTCAGCGGTACCAGCGACACTGCCTTTACGCCCAACGGCCGCATGACCAGGGGTATGGTGGCGCAGGTGCTCTACAATCTCAGCGGCGGCCCGGCCTACGGGACGGAAACGAATCTTTTCGCCGATGTGAAAACCGGTGTCTGGTATGAGGATTCCGTAAACTGGGCGGCAAAAGCCGGGATCGTGTTCGGCACTGCTGCGAACGAATTCTCCCCGGAGCAGTCTGTCACGAGAGAGCAGCTTGTGACCATGCTGTACCGTTACGCAAACGCTATTGGTGCTGATACGGCGTCTGCTGCCGGTCTGGGAGGCTTCCCAGATGGAAACAGCGTTTCCGGTTACGCGAAGCCCGCCATGGAATGGGCGGTAGCCCAGGGTCTCATCACGGGCCGTGCCCAGAGCGGCGGGGACTATATTGCGCCCCATGGAACCGCCACCCGTGCGGAAGTGGCCGCAATTCTCACCCGCTTTGTAAACTATTTGAAACAGTGAGGAGACATGGTTAAAACAGCTGCCGGAAAAGCAGACGGCAAATAGGATCAAAGGCCTGCAAGCATCACTGCCTGCGGGCCTTTTTATGTACGCGCTTTGGCTCTATCGGGACCCCTTTTCTTCCAGATCCAATAAAAATTCCTTTGCCTTGAGCCCGCCGCCGTAGCCTGTGAGGGCGCCGCTTTTCCCGATGACCCGATGGCAGGGGATCAAAATGGAAATGGGGTTTTGGTGGTTCGCCATGCCTACGGCCCGAAAGGCCTTTGGACTTTCTGCAAGGCGGGCGATGTCGGCGTAGCTGCGGGTCTCGCCGTAGGGGATCGCCAGCAGGGCGTTCCAGACCCGCAGCTGAAATTCCGTACCCTTTGGGGAAAGAGGCAGGTCAAAGACCTTCCGCTGCCCGGCAAAATATTCCCGCAGCTCCTGCTCCGCCAGACGGAGCAGCTCTGTTTCCGCCTGCTCTGCCCGGCTGTCCCGTTCCCTGAAGAGCAGCTCGGTGATAGACCCGTTTTCCTCAGCCAGCTGCAGCGTCCCCACCGGGGACGCTATCCATTTTGTGGCTTTCATAGATTTTTTCTCCTTTTTCGTTTTTCGGTAAAATTTGACAGGATTTGCAATCCACATGGCTTTTTGCTATAATGACTTTATATGTGTGTCTACATCGGACTTTCTGGGAGGAATCGCAATGCTTCAAAAACGTCTGTCCATCTGGCTGCTTTCCGCCGCCTGCCTGCTGCTTTGTTCCCCGGCCGCGCTGGCGGCGCAGGGGGACGTTCTGCCGGAAGAGCCTCTGCCGCTTTTCATTCAGGCGGAAGCCGACCAGGAGCCTTCTCCCAGCGGGGAAACGCCCGAAGGAACGGTTCCGGAAATTCCGGAAGAGGCCGCAAGTGGGGAAGAGGACAGTTCTTATCCCACGCTTTGTGAGAACGTAGGCGATCTGCTGGAAACAGAAACGCATGACGCTTATATCACCGGCTATCAAGGCCGCACCTTCCGTCCCGATGGGAAGATCACCAGAGCTGAGACCGCCCAGCTTTTCTATGCGCTGCTGAAAGAGGAACCGAAGCTTACGGCCAGCTTTCCTGACGTGCCGGACAGCGTGTGGTACAGTGTGCCGGTGCGGGCTATGGCCTCCCTGGGCGCTGTCAGCGGTTATCCAAGCGGCCTGTTTTCCCCCGGCAGAAATATCACCCGGGCGGAATTTGTTTCCATAGCCGCCCGGTTCAGCGCGCTGCTGCCGGGAGCTCCCGGTTTTCCGGATCTGGAAACGGCGGCCTGGGCAGAGCCCGCCATCGCTTCCGCAGTCGCCCATGGCTGGATATCGGGATACCGGGACGGTACCTTTCGGCCCAACGCTTTTATTACCAGGGCAGAGGCGGTGACGATCGTCAACGCTATGCTGAACCGCAGAGCGGACCCGGACGTGCAGCTGATCCACCGTACGGTGGAATTTTCCGATGTTTCCCGGACGCACTGGGCCTATTCCTCCATCAGCGAGGCGGCTACGTCTCACGGTTATACCCGGACGGGCAGCGGCGAGGCCTGGGATTTTCCTGACCGCCGCAACGGCGAGGCCTGGGTCGAGGAGGAAGCTGGGGTAAGTTATCAGCCTGAGGAGGGAGTCCTCCTCACCGGTTTTCAGCACATCGGGCAGTATACCTATTACTTTGACCCGGAAACAGGCTTTCTGCAAACCGGGTGGCAGGTGATCGACGGAAAGCACTATCTGCTGCCGGACAAAGACCAGGAAAGACGTTCCCTGCCGGTCAGCCAGCTGCTGACGAATGTAAATTTCAGAGCCGCCCACCGGGGCTTTGACGATATCGATTACATCACGGTCCATTACACGGCTGAGCCGGGGGTATCAGCCCTGAGGGAGTGCATGTCCTTTGAAAACCAGTACCGCGCTGCTTCCGCCCATTTCTTTGTGGACGAGGACGGGATCTGGCGCTGTGTGATGGACCGGGACGTCTCCTGGCACTGCGGCAACGATGTGTATTATCACGACGCCTGTCGGAACGACAATTCCATCGGAATTGAGATGTGCTGCTTAAAGGGCGACCCCGTCCATGCGGACTCCCCTTATGACCCCGACTGGTATTTCGCGGAGGAGACCATGGAAAATACCGCTGAGCTGGTGCGGGAGCTGATGATGCGGTATGGCGTTCCGCTGGAAAACGTTGTGCGCCATAACGATGTTTCCCACAAGACCTGTCCCGCTCCCTTTGCCAACGACTTTTCCGCCTGGCAGGCGTTTTTGGACCGGGTGGGGCAGTATAAAACAGATTATGACGGCTCTTACCCTGCCCGCATCACCCGCTCGTCCGTATCGGTGCGTTCCGGCCCCGGGACCAGCTACCGCGTGGTCAAGACGTTGCAGCGGAACGACGCTGTTACCGTATTGGAGGAATTGGGCAGAGACAACGAAAAAAACGGCCGCTGGGTCAGAACCGAAGACGGCTGGATCTTTTATGAATACATTTCCAGAAAATAATCCATTACGTTATGCCAGCAGGTCTTTGTGTTCCGGGTGCTTTTCAAACCATTCCGCCGCGTAGGAGCAGGTGAGACGGGTCTTGAGTCCCTGGGCCCGCAAGACTTCGACGGCGGCATTTAAAAGCTGGTTTGCCACCCCCTGCCCCCGCAGGGAGGGGTGTACAAAGGTGTGATCAATGTCCGCCACGCCGTCTTCCCCGGTGGGGAAGGTGACCTCCGCCAGCAGTTCCCCTTTTTCGTTTTGCGCGAAAATGCGCCCAGGTTCTTTTTTAAATTCCATACTTTGGCCGCTCCTTTTTGTGATTTTTGTTCCTGCTTTCAGTATATCCGATTTTCCCCTTTTTGCAAGGGGAGAAAGTGGAGGTTTTTATATGAAATGGCTGATTGCTTCCGATATTCACGGCAGCGCGTCCTGTTGTGAAAAGCTGCTGGCTGCTTTTGAGAGGGAAAACGCAGACCGGCTCCTGTTGCTGGGGGACCTTTTGTACCACGGCCCTCGGAACGACCTGCCGGAGGGATACGCTCCCAAGCAGGTGATCTCCCTGCTCAATGCCGCGAAGGATAAGCTTTTCTGCGTTCGGGGAAACTGTGAGGCAGAGGTGGACCAAATGGTGCTGGAATTTCCTGTGCTGGCGGAATACTGCCTGCTGGAAGCCGAAGGCCGTCTTGTTTTCGCCACCCATGGCCACCATTTCAATCTGCAAAACCCGCCTGCTTTGAAGTCCGGCGACGTACTGCTCCACGGCCACACCCATGTGCCCGCAAGAGACGGTTCTCATGGGTTCTGGTATCTGAACCCCGGGTCCGTTTCCCTCCCCAAGGAAAGCTCGCCCAGAAGCTATATGACATTGGAAAACGGCCTGTTCCGCTGGAAGGAGCTGGACGGCGGGGAATACGATTCCCTTTGCTTTTAAGCATACCAAGCCTTTTCGATTTTTCTGTTTACAGCATCAGCCGGTGACCTACGTACGTCCCTACCAGCCGGAAGCCCAGCTCCTTCAGAACCTCTCCGCCGGGGTCTCCCTCATTTGCAAAAGAGGTGAGCCATCGACCGCCTTTTTCCTTTAAACTGTTCAGGGCGGCGGTGAGCAGCGCCCGGAAAGGCTCCGCGTGGTACTGCCGGTCTGTAAAGTCCAGAGCGAAAATTTCCTGATGGGGGTCTTCGTCGCTGGTCATGAGCACCTCTCCGGCGGCGCTCCCTTCCTCGGTGATAAAGATATCCCACCGGCCCATGGTGTCCCGCACCCGGTCACAGTTCCAGTACATCTCCCCCTGAATTTGGCGGTGAATGGCGGCAAACGCCTCAAAGTTGTCCGCCGTTACCCGTTTTATGCCGGAGGGCGGCGGAAGAGGTTGGTACCGTTCTAAATCAAGCAGGAAATTCCAGGAGCGCTCAGTGCAGGGAACGCCCGCTGCTTTCAGCCAGCTCAGGGCGTCCACATTCTCTGCGGGAAAGCCAAAGTCGAGGGTAAACCCCGGCCAGCGTTCCCGGCAGTAGTCCACAAATTCCGCCAGCGCTGCCCCTGTGTCCCGCCGTATGTTGAAGACGTAGGTGTGGATATAACGGTCTTTTTCCAAATGCTCAAAGGCGATAAATCCCTCGACCACCTCGTCCACAAGAAACAACAGGACGTCCTCATAGGGGCGTTTCAGGGACAGCTTGGTCCGGCGGATGAAATCCTCCCGGGTTTTCATGCCGTCGCAGTAGGTGGGATACCCCGACCGGGCGGGGTCCAGGGCCAGCTCATAGGCGAAGTCCGCGCAGCGGTCGAATTCCGCCTCTTTTATCAGTCTCAGCATGAGGTGATCTCCTTCTTCATTTTTCGTTGTTTTTTAGCGGAAGCGGCGGCTTCCGCTTTTTTATGCCTATAAAAGCATACCAGCCCGGCAAAGAGGCTGGTATGCGCAGATTCATTCGATTGCTACGTTATTCTACCGGGAACAGGGGCAGCTCCTCCAAAAAGATGATATCGTCCCTTTTGGCGGCGTCGCCCTCGGCCAGAATAGCGGCTCGGGCCACGATATTGCCTCCTGCCTTTTCCACCAGGCGCTCAATGGCGGAAAGAGATTCGCCGGTGGAGATCACATCGTCCACCACAGCCACACGCTTGCCGTTTAAAAGCATGGCGTCCTTGCCGTCCAGGCAAAGGGTCTGCTTTTTCTGGGTGGTGATGGATACCACCTCGTCGGTCAGCGGCTTGCTCATATAGGGCTTTACGCTCTTTCGGGCCACGATGTAATAGGGCAGGTTTCTCAAGCGGCACAGCTCGTGCACCAGGGGAATGCCCTTGGCCTCGGCGGTGATGATATAGTCCACCTGAGGCAGCTTCGCTTCGATCAGCGGGGCTGCTTTGGTGACGATCTCGCAGTCGCCCAGGATCACAAAGCTGGCGATACACAGGGAATCAGATACCTGCATGATGGGGAGCTGGCGGGTGACTCCGGCCACCTCCAAAGTATAATACTGTTCCATGGAAAAACTCCTTTCCAAAACGAGTGGCGGGAAATTACAGCGCAAGGCCGGTCAGACCGATGAGCAGTTTCAGGGCAATGCCGGCCAGCATGCCGAAGAAGGGATCGAACACAGCAGTGACGGACATGGTGACGGCTGCAATGACAGAGCCGCCGGCTTCCGCCGTGGCAAAGGCCGCCGCGCCGTCTCCGGGAATGGTGACGAATGCGCCCAGAATGAACAGGAAGCCCGCAATGGACTGGCTGGGCACGAATTTACCGATCTTGGGCAGCAGGCCGAAGAACAGGATCAGGGCCATGACCGCCATCATGATCACGCCGGACCACACCGCGTGAGGGGCCGCGCCGGTGGCGGAGATGATGGCTTCCACCGGACCACCGCCGAACAGAGAGCTGATCGCGTCGGCCAGGCCGGAATACACGGTGAGATGGTCCACGTTCATGTTGGCGCCGGACATGCCGCCGGTGAT
>CAZXLM010000072.1:0-9487 GCA_964642055.1 uncultured Acutalibacter sp.
GGCGCTGGCGGTTGACCTCGATGATGCGGAACCGTACCTCCTGGTTCAGCAGGGCGTTCAGGTCCTCGCCCCGGCTGGCGGTCGCCTGGGAGGCGGGCACGAAGATGCGCATGGCGCCCTTGAGGACGATGACGCCGCCCTTGACCACCTCGATGACCTTGCCTTCCAAAATCTCGCCGCTCTCCTGGGCCTCCTGGATCTCGTCCCAGCCCTTCATGGCGTCCACGCGCCGCTTGGAGAGCATGATGGTGCCTTCCTGGTCGTTGGTCTTCATGATGAGGAGTTCCATCTCATCGCCGATCTTCACAACGTCCTCGGGACGAACGCCGGGGTCGTTGGACAACTCGTCGGCGGGGATAAACCCGGCCTGCTTCCTTCCGACTTCCACATACACTTCCGTGGGGGAGATGCCCACTACAACGCCGTGTACCTTTTCGTCTGTATTTAAGCTTTTGAGGGACTCCTCAAGCATCTCCTCAAAATTTTGCTCGTTGGTGCTCACTTCTGCCATGGTAACTAGTACCTCCTTTATAATGCTTGCGGGTGTAGAAGCGCCCGCAGTGATGCCAATGCTCAGTCCGGCGGGAAAGTGTGGGAGCTCGTCCGCCCTTTCGACCAGATACGTTTCGCAGTAAGCCTCGCAGATGTCGCGGAGCTTTGCCGTATTGGAGCTGTTCCTGCCGCCCACCACAATCATGCGGTCACACCGCTGGGCGAGAAACCGCGCCTCTTTCTGCCGCTTCGCAGTCGCATTACATATTGTAGCAAAAATTGCGGCGTTTGTACATACTTTTTTCAGAGTTTCCAAACAATTTTGCCATTCGCCCGTGTGAAAAGTCGTCTGAGCGGCGATCCCAACCGGCTTTTTTGCCAAATCAGAATGATTTTCCAGCAACTTTTCCAGCTCCGCGCTGTTTTTCACTACATAATGCTCTCCTGTACAGTGGCCGATAATGCCCTGGACCTCCGGATGATCTTTATCGCCGCAGAGCAGAAAAGTCCGTCCTTCTTTTCCCGACTGACAGGCCAGATCGTGAATTTTTTTCACAAAAGGGCAGGTGGCATCCACGCAGGCAAGCCCCATCTCTTCGATCTCGTCCATGACGTTTTTCGGCACTCCGTGAGAGCGGATCACCAGCGCATAGCCGGGAGGAACGTCTGCCGGGGAATCCACGGTCAAAACGCCCTTGTCCCGCAGATCGTCGACGATCTGCGGATTGTGAATGATGGGCCCCAGGGTCGCCGCCTTTTTCCCCTGCCGCAGCAGCTCATATACGGTGTTTACCGCCCGGTCCACACCAAAGCAGAAGCCGGCGGTTTTTGCCACCCTTACAGACATTTCAGCTTTCCCCTTCTTCGGGTTGCTCTGCGGCGGGCTCTTTCTCCGGCGGCGCCGGAAGCGCTACGCCAAGCTCCCTTAATGTTTCCTCCCGGAGAGCCGCGATCTCGCCCATGATGATCCGGCTGGCTTTTCGCAGCTGCATACTGGAATCGTCTGGGATATGCAGCATTTCCGAGGAAATGGGCTTGCCGAACCGGATCACCGTTTTGTGAAAAGGCTTTGGCAGCTTCCCGTCTTCGGCGGTGATGCAGACAGGCACTACGGCAGCCTTTGTGCGGTAGTGCAGCAGGGCCGCGCCGGTCTTGGGTTTTTGCAGCTCCCCGGTTTTGGAGCGGTGCCCTTCGATGAACACCCCCACTACGGCGTTCTCCTCCAGCAGGGCGTAAGCGTCCGCCAAAGCGTCCGCGCCGCCGGTGCCCCGCTTCACGGGAAAGGCCCCCAGGCCCCGGAGCACAGTTCCCACAAATCTATTGCGGAACAGCTCCTCCTTGGCCATATAGAACACTTGTCTATGCTGAGCCAAGCCCAGTATGACGGGGTCCTTCATGGCCACATGGTTGGAGCACAGCAGCACAGGCCCTTCTTTGGGAATATTTTCCCGGCCCTCCACCTTCAGCCGGTAGACAGGATAGTAAAACAACCGCAGCAAAAACTGCCCGAACGCATAAAACCAGCCTTTCCGCTTGGCCTTTCGCTTCTCTCTTGCCATGTCCGCTTCCTCCTTCAGTTTCCTATTGTCTTTCCCGCACCAGTGCCGTCAACTTTACTACGGCTTCCGCGAAGGAAATGTCCGAAGTATCCAGCAGCACCGCATCCTCCGCCTGCTTTAAGGGGGCTGCTTCCCGATGGGTATCCTGGTAGTCCCGCTGCTGGATATCTTTCAAAATTTCCTCATATTCCGCCTCATGCCCGCTTTCCCGCAGCTGTTTTACCCTGCGCCGGGCCCGCTCCTCCGGGGAAGCGGTGAGAAACACTTTCAGCTGCGCGTTTGGCAGCACTACGGTGCCGATATCCCGGCCGTCCATCAGCACATTGCTTTTTCGGGCCAGCTCCCGCTGGAGCTCCAGAAGAAACGCCCGCACCGCCGGGATCGCCGAGCAGTTGGAAGCCGCCATGGACACCTCTGGCGTGCGGATCCGGTCTGTTACATTTTCCCCGCATAGAAACATCTGCTGCCCCTCCGGAGCCACCCGGGGTTCCACCTGAATTTCCGACAGAGCCGCTTCCACCTTTTCCGCGTCCCGGGGATCGATACCGTGTTCCAGCAGGTACAGGCCGATGGTGCGGTACAGCGCCCCCGTATCCACATAGATAAAGCCCAGCTCCTTTGCCGCCGCCTTCGCCACGCTGGACTTTCCCGCGCCAGCCGGACCATCTATCGCTACAGAAAACATGAATCTTTCCTCCTGAATTTATTTGGAAAACCTTGCCCAATCAGGGGCAGGGAACAGAAAAACTGTCCTCTTTGAATTTCCTGCAGGGAAATTCCGCGCCGGTTTTCGATCCGAAAAACGGCTGCCCGGCGGGACCATCTATTGCTACAGAAAACATGAATCTTTCCTCCTGGATCTATTTGGAAAACCTTGCCCAATCAGGGGCAGAAAAAAATCAAGCGTTTTTTTGCAGAAATGCATCTATCAGCCGGATATCCGCCAGATCCTTTTCCCTGCCCAGGGCCTCTTTCTGTTTCCGAACGCTTAAAAGGCTGGCGATCCGCAGGCCTTCCCATTCTATCACTTCGTCGGTGTGCCAGTTTTCCAGTACTTCCACCTGCCCGCCAACGGCAAAAATGCGGGTGCCGTCCAGCCCGTCCCGGCGGAAGGGGACGCCCTGTTCCTCCAATTTGTCCGCCAAGGCAGTGGTGCATACTAAATCAATATCCCGGGTGCTCTCTTTCACCCCATACAGCACCAGCGCCGCGCCGGAGGTGAGCCAGCAGTCCTCTCCCAAAAAATCCAGTTTTCCCACAAGCTCCAGGATATCCTTCCGGAAAAGCCGCTGCTCCCCCATCTTTCTTCCTCCTTACAGATGATTGCCCGCCAGACGGCCGGTAGAAAAGGCAATTTGCAGATTGTACCCCCCGGTGTAAGCGTCGCAGTCTATCATTTCCCCGGCAAAGTAAAGTCCTTTTATCAATTTGGACTCCATGGTGCGGGGGTCGATTTCCTTCAGGCTCACCCCGCCGGAGGTGACAATGGCTTCCGCAAGGGGGCGAAAGCCCTCTATCTCCACAGTAAAATCTTTCAAAAGTCCGCACAGCCTCCGGCGCTGCTCCCGGGTGATGGAATTGCACCGGGTCTCGCCGGGAATGCCGGAGCGCTCCACAATGATCGGGATCAGCTTTTTGGGCAGCAGACTGTCCAAAGAATTGGTGAAGATCCTGTTTTTATTTTCTTCCAGTTCCCGCAGCAGCCGGGCATCTAATTTCTGCTCGTCCAAAGCGGGCTTCAAATCGATATGCACCGTATATTTCCCCGGCTCCATGGGGTGCAGATGGGCCGAGGCGCTTAAGACCGTAGGTCCGGATAGACCGAAATGGGTGAAGAGCAGTTCGCCGAAATCTGTGTACACGGGCTTTTTCTTTCCCCGCTCCGTGACCTCTACCCCGCAGTTTCGCAGGGAAAGGCCCATCAGCCGGGCACAAAATTCTCCCTGCTCCACCAGCGGAACCAGGGAGGGAACCAGCGGGGTGACGGTATGCCCAAGGGCCGCCGCCAGACGGAAGCCGTCCCCGTTGGAGCCTGTGCCGGGGTAAGACGCTCCCCCGCAGGCCAGCAGCACGGACTCTGCCCGGTATTCCCCAGCAGGCGTGCGAAGGCCCCTGGCGGCCCCGTTTTTTACAAGCACGGCGGAGACCGGTTCCCGGACCACTTCCGCACCGTTTCCCAGAGCAAACCGGGAAAGAGCTTCGGCGATATCCTCCGCTCGGTCGGAAACAGGAAAGACTCTGCGCCCCCGCTCGGTTTTCAAGGGCACCCTCAAATCTTCAAAAAAGTCTATCACTGCGGCAGGGGGAAAGGCCGAAAGGGCGGTGTAAAGGAATTTTCCGCCCCGGGGTGCGCAGGCGATCACCTCTTCCACAGAGCAATTGTTGGTCACATTGCAGCGGCCTTTGCCGGTGATGCGCACTTTTCTGCCAAGCTCCCGGTTTTTTTCCAGCAGGCAGACGCGGCGTCCCCTGGACGCAGCTGTACCGGCCGCCATCAGCCCGGCTGCCCCGCCGCCCGCTATCAAAACGTCATAGGCTTTTTCTCTGCTCAACTGGTTTTTTCATCCACCTTTTCATATACTCCGTACTCGTCCCAAATATTTTCAATCAATCGCAGATTTTCCGCCACATGCTCCTTTTTCCGGATCGCGATGGTGACAATCAGGGCGTTTATCACACTCAGAGGGCCTACCAGGGAATCCACAAAGGAGACCATATCGCTTCTTGCCAGCAGCACATGGGCGGCATGCTGGGCAACGGGAGACAACAGACTGTCTGTGACAGCCACCGCCGCCATGCCGTGGTCCGAAGCGTACTGCATGGCCTTTCCCGCCTTCTTGGAATATCTGGGAAAGCTGATGGCGATCAGCGCGTCGCCCTGACCCGCCTGGACCAGCTGCTGCAAAATAGCGGCTTCGCTGGTGGCGTCCACCAACTGGACCGTTTCAAAAATTAGCTGCAAATAATGGGCCAGAAACGTGGCCAAAGCCAGAGAACTCCCCGCTCCCAGAACATAGACCTTTCTGGCGTTTACCAAAGCGTCCGCAGCCCTGTAAAAGGCTCCCCGGTCAATATTCTCCTTGGTCCTTTTCAAGATGTCGATGTCCTGCTCGAGCACCGCGTCCAGAAGCTTTTCCGGCTCAATGTTGCTGGAGGTCATCTCCAGCCGCTGCACGCTGGTCATTTTGCTGCGGACCATCTCCTGCATAGCCTGCTGCAGGGCCGGATATCCGGAATATCCGATCTCCGTGGCAAAGCGCACCACCGTGGATTCACTGACCCCCACTGTAAGCCCCAGCCTGGAGGCTGTCATGAACGCTACTTTATCGGCGTGTTCTTCAATATATCGGGCAATCCGGCGCTGTCCTTTGGAAAATTCCTGGCTTTTCAGCCGGATCCTCTCAGAAAGCTGGCTGTTCATTTCTCTTCTCCTTTTTCTTCTTTGGCAAAAAAGCTTGTGCCTATTCATTCTAAGGCCTATTCCTGCAAAAATCAAGTAAAAGCTCAGACTTTTTCAAAAATATCATGGAAATTTGCAGGATTTCATTTTCACATTTCAAAACCGCAGAGGTATAGAAAAGCGGCTTCAAAATTTCTTTCAAAGCCGCGGGTATTTATCTCCCTTTTAAAATTTTCCTAATCTTTTCGTGAAATTTGGCGAAGTACAGGGCAATCAGCCCGTTTAAGGCCCGATCGTACAAAAGGAAGACCACGTTGGCCAGAAGCAGCAGCACAACCGGGGTCGCCTTTCCCAAAAAGCCAATGTTTTCCCATGGGATCCCCAAAACAAAAACGGACAAAACCGTTTCCAGCACTACGGCAGCGTTAAACACCAGCAGCTTCACAGCCATTTGCATGGGGCGGTTTTTGATACGGTCCAGAACGCCGGTGAGCACAGGATAGCACCCAAAAAACAGAAGGTAGAACAGAGCCGCCTCCCGGTCCGGCGCAAGCAGAAAGGCCAGTACGCTGCAAACGGCGTACACGCTAAAGCCCCATATCGTTCCAAGCTCCGCCACTACGGGGATCAGCAGGCACCCGGCGATCGCAGGAAGGGCCAGGGTGGCAATGGGAACGATGCCTGTGAAAAACAGTACCACCGTGGAAAGCGCCGCCAGCACACCGCAAAACGCCACCTTCATGGAACTTTTCAAATTTCTCACTTCCAAACATTTCTTCCGCCTGCAGCGAAGAAGATATAAAAATATGCTAGAAAAAACGCTCCTGGTAAAATCTATATGGCAGTGTACCCTCAAGCCGCTGAAAAAAGACGGTTCTCCATGGGAGAATTGTGGTATTTCATACCACAAAGTCTTTTTTCCGCCCGTTTTCTGAATGTTAGAACACCGTAATCCGTAGAGAAGTGTACCTGTAAGGCACTAAAAAATATGGTTTTACCTTAGCAAAATCACGGCTTTTCAAGCCGTGAAATATTTTTTTCGCCCCTCAGCTGTAAACGAGCATTCCTGCCAAAACCTATATGGCAGTGTACCCTCAAGCCGCTGAAAAAAGACGGTTCTCCATGGGAGAATTGTGGTATTTCATACCACAAAGTCTTTTTTCCGCCCCTCATCTGTAAATAAGCATTCCTGCTAAAACCTATATGGCAGTGTACCCTCAAGCCGCTGAAAAAGCGCGGTTTTGCGAAGCAAAATTGCGGCTCTTCGAGCCGAAAAGCGGTTTTTCCGCCCCTATTAGCAGCAGGGGATCAAATCTCCGCCCATGCACTCACAGCAGCAGTCCGCGCAGATCAAAGAGGAGCACATGTCGCAGGAGTTGCAGCTTCCCGTGTCCATGCCCCGGTTTGGATTGTATCCGCCATATACGCCTGTGCCTTGATTCATGGCCTGATTCAGCGCCGCGCTGTATTCTCCGTTGCCGGGATCCATCTGACAGGCCCGGGAAAAATGGTCCTTCGCTTCCTCCAGCCAGCCCCGGCGGTACAGGACAGAGCCCTTGAGGAAATACCATTCGGCGTTGCGCCGCTCAGGGGGGACGCCGTTTAGGATCTGCTCCGCATCGGCGATCCGGCCGGACATGATGAGGCTGCGCACATCGTTGAAGCCGGAATTTGCATTGTTCTCGACCGAGTTATAGCCGCCGGCATAGCTTCCCTGCCGGTTCCCGGCCTTCCGCTGGGCGGTGATGGCGTCGTAGGCCTCGTTGATCTCCTTCATCTTTTCGTCCGCTAGATCCTTTAAAGGGCTGTCGGTGTACTGGTCGGGGTGGTATTTCTTCGCCAGGTTGCGGTAGGCTTCCTTGATCTGCTCATCTGTAGCAGAGGGCGAAACGCCCAATACCTTATACGGGTCCGTCATATAAATCCTTTTCTCCTTTTCCCACCGGTCCCGGCGTCCTCAGGACAGCTTCGCCGGGTCTCCGCGTTTCCTCCGTTTTTCACGGACGTGCAAAAACAAAATTTCTCTCTGTATTTCGGGCAGGCCCTTCTGCGCTACATTTTCCACAACAGGGCCGAAATTTTCCATGGATATCAGGTTGAGCGCGGGAAGCATTCTGGCAATGGTGGCATTTAAGACCGCATTGCAGGCCTCTTCTGCCTTTTTCCGTCCCTCCGGCGAAAGCTCCTTTCCCTTTTCCAATTCCAGACGATTTATAAAAGGATTGAACGCGCCTTCCTTCAGATCCTTTTGCAAGTCGTCGGCGGCGTCCATCAGGTAGACCCAGCGCCCCAAAAAATAGCCGAATTCCTCCAAAGCGGCGCGCTGCCCTTCGTCGCAGCCGCCCAGCTCCCGAAACACATCCGCCAGAAGCCTGGCGGTGGGCTCGGCACAAGGATCTATCCCTGCCTCGGCCTGTTCCGCAGCTCTTTGTCCGTCCACAGCGGTCCGGACGGACTCTGCCAGAAAGGGATACCGCCGCGCCGCTTTTTTTGCCTTTCGGGAAACCAGCGGCAGCAGCAGCCTGCTGCCGAAAGACTTCCAAAAACCGTCGTCTTCCAGATTATCCCGCAGCTTGTAATAGGTCAGCACCACGGAGAGGGCCGCCGCTTTTTTGTATTCTTCCCCGGACGACTCCAAATACCGGCACTTTTTTAAAGGATTTGCCGCGCATCTGCCATCGTGCTGGGAAACTCGCCCGCCGGATACCGACAGTGCCAACAAAGCGTAAAAGGTGCAGTCATAGGTCAGAAAAAACCGGGCGGACCAGCCGTATTCCTGCCCCAAAACCCGGCAAAGCTCACAGTAGACCGCCTTGTACTGCTCATACTCCCGCACCAGCATTTCCGACTTGTACGGGCGCACATATCCAAACATACCTTTTTCCTTTCCCGACTGGGTCTTTGCGGATATTGTAATTCATTTCCAATCGGAGATGTTGAACACATTGTAAACAATTGTAGTCGGTATTGTAAGAAATGGCAAGGAAAACCCTGCGTTCCGGCTCTGTGTCAAAGCCGAAAAGGTCCCCGCCTCTGCGGGGACCTCATGTATGTAGCCTACTGGTTTTCCGCCCGAGGCAGCAGAGGGACCCGTACCTGCACCTCCGCTTTCTCCGCCCAGTCCAAAAGGGTGTTCACCGCTTCCCTTGTAACAGTGGAATCCTCCTTCAGCCCGGAAACGTCTTCCTTGAGAACCGCTACGTCTTCTTTCAACCCGGAAACATCTCCCTTGAGAACCGACACACCTTCCTTCAACCCGGAAACGTCGCTTTGAAGCTCGCTTACAGTCCCTTCCAGTTTTGTCACGCTGCCTTTGAGAACTATTACGTCTTCCTTCAGCCCGGAAACATCTCCCTTGAGGACCGATACGTCTTCCTTCAACCCGGAAACGTCTCCCTTGAGGACCGATACGTCTTCTTTCAGCCCGGAGACGTCGCCCTTGAGGACCGATACGTCTTCCTTCAACCCGGAAACATCTCCCTTGAGGACTGATACGTCTTCTTTCAGCCCGGAAACATCTCCCTTGAGGACTGATACGTCTTCCTTCAACCCGGAGACATCCCGCCTCAACTCAGATACATCGGTCTCCAAATGGTCCAAACGGGTTTCCACCTGTCCCATCTGATCCGACAAATGGCCCAGTTTTCCATAGACCGGCTCTATTTTTTGGTCCATCAATTCAGAAATTGCCTGTAGATCTGCCTTTTCCAGCATGGCTCCCTCTCCTTTCGGTTTGTCCCTGCTGATGACCTATAGTATACCACATGCTCCGGAACTTTGCTACCCCAAAACGAGATTTTGAAACAATTTCCTTCCCGGCCGCTCCGCTCACAGCAGGGGCTTCAAATACTGCCCGGTATAGGAGCCTTCCACCTTCGCCACCTGCTCCGGGGTGCCCTGGGCCACGATCTCCCCGCCCCGGTTGCCCCCCTCGGGTCCCAGATCAATGATGTGGTCGGCGGTCTTGATCAGGTCCAGATTGTGTTCGATGACCACCACTGTGTTGCCGGTGTCCACTAAGCGTTGCAGCACCTCA
>CAZXLM010000073.1:0-9086 GCA_964642055.1 uncultured Acutalibacter sp.
TCGCCCTGGCTGCCGGTGGTGATCAGCACCAGCTGTCCCGGCTCATAGCGGTTGATGAGGTTCAGGTCCACCAGCACGCCGTCCGGTATCCGCAGATACCCCAGCTCGCTGGCGATTCCCATAACGTTTACCATGCTTCTGCCGGAAAGCGCCACCTTCCTGCCGTATTTCACGGCGCAGTTGATGATCATCTGCACCCGGCTGATGGAGGAGGCGAAGGTCGCCACGATGATTCGCTTGCCCTCCGCCCGCATAAACAGGGAATCCAGAGAATTGTGAACCGTCTGCTCCGTCTGGGTATAGCCGGGGCGTTCTGCGTTGGTGGAATCCGCCAGCAGGGCCAGCACCCCCTCTTTTCCAAGCTCTGCGAACCGGGCGAGATCGATCATTCTTCCCTCCGCAGGGGTGCAGTCAATTTTGAAGTCCCCGGTGTGGACCACCACGCCTGCCGGGCTGTGAATGGCCAGGGCCACCGCGTCCGCGATGGAGTGGTTCACATGGATCAGCTCCACGTCCATGCAGCCCAGCCGGATATGGGAGCCGGGGGGTGAAACGATGAGCCGGGCGGAGCCGGTCAGGCCGTGTTCCTGCAGCTTTCCCTCGATGAGGCCGATGGTCAGCGCCGTTGCATATACGGGCACGTTCAGCTTTTTCAACAAATAGGGCACCGCGCCGATATGGTCTTCATGGCCGTGAGTGATCACAATGCCCCGGATCTTTTCCCGGTTTTTTTCCACAAAAGTGAAATCCGGTATCACCATATCCACACCCAGCATTTCCTCGTCGGGAAAGCTGAGGCCGCAGTCCACGATGATCATGTCGTCCTGGCATTCGTAGACTGTAAAGTTTTTGCCGATCTCGTTGAGGCCCCCCAGAAAGTAAACGCGGATCGGGGGCTTCGCCTTCTGCCTGCCCCTGCCCCGTTTCTGAACGGGCCGGGCTACGTCCTGCGCAGCCTGCTTTGCCGCCTGGGCCTGCTGGGCCGCCGCGATGGGCGCAGTTCCCAGACTCTGCCGCTTTCCGCTTCGCGTCCGGGTCGTCCGTCCGGCTTCCGCCTTTCCGGCATTCCCCGCCTTTTTCGGCTCCGTCCGGGCTGCTTTTCCAGCTCCTGTCCCGGCGGACGCCGTTTTGCTTCTGCCCGCGCTCTGCTTTGCCGCGCCGGCCTGGCTTTTTCCGGCCTGGCCCGCTCCGGCGGCTGTCCTGCCGCGCTGGGCCCGTCCCTGGCCGCTTGCCTTCTGCCTGCGCAGCTTATTCTGGGAAGCCGCTTCCTTCTTTTCTGCCGGCTTTTCAGTGCCGGGGAGCTTTTCGATTCTGGGAGCGTCCACCGCTCCGCTGAGGACCTGGTCCTGTTGTCTGCTTCCGCTGCTGGCCGGCGTCCGGCGGGGTCTGCTGTTCTTTTTTTCCGTCACAAAAAATTCCTCCTGTTTCTCAAAATGTTTCCCAATAGCATGAACGGCAGGGCCCAGCGCTTCGTTCCTTCGCCTTCCACGGGGCGGTCTTTTATCGGAGCGCGACAAACTTTCGGGAAGCGGAAAATAAAAATAACGCCAGAAGCGCCGGACATTCTCCGTCCCCGGCGCTGACTGCCTGCTTCCCGTATTCTGTTTTCCGGACGGGAACCTTCGGCGTTCCCGTTTGAGCAGATCTGTCCGCCCTGTATCCGTTCTATCAAAAGCAGCTGTCCGCGGCGGCGCCGCAAGGCTGCAAAATGATCCAGCTGATATGGATATCTAACCGCGCCGCCTTCCTGCGACCCGTAAGACTTCGGCTCCCGCGGTTGTTATTTTTTCTATTTTACCTTTTCCGGGCATGGCTGTCAAGCGCCGGGGAGCGCTGCGCCGGTTCCGCGGTTTTCTCGTACTTCCATTTTCTGCCGTTTTGAAGCAGTTTATGAGCCCCGGGAAAAAATATTTTCCCATTTCCGTATTCAGCTATTGAAAAGTATACTAAAATGGTGTATATTTTGATTTGTGGAGCGTACACTGCTTCACAAAAAGAAAAACGCCAGATCTGGAAAGGACTGAATACGCATGGGAAAAACTGTCTATGCGGATAACGCCGCTACCACCGCCGTTTCCCCGGAGGTGCTGGAGGCTATGCTTCCCTTCTACCGGGAAGCCTACGGCAACCCCTCCAGCCTGTACAGGCTGGGCCAGGAAGCCAAGACCGCTCTGGAGGAGGCCCGGGCCGCCGTTGCAAAGTGCCTGGGCGCCGCCCCGGGAGAAATCTATTTCACAGGCTGCGGCAGCGAAAGCGACAACTGGGCCATTAAAGGCGTTGCCCGCGCCCAAAAGAAAAAAGGAAAAGATCATATTATTACTACGGCCTTTGAGCATCACGCGGTGCTGCACACCTGTCAGGCCCTGGAACGGGAGGGCTTTGAAGTCACTTATCTGGATGTACACAGGGACGGCGTCGTCCGCCCGGAGGAAGTGGAGGCCGCCATCACGGACCGAACAGCCCTTGTCACCGTTATGTACGCCAATAATGAGATCGGCACGATCCAGCCCATCGCGGAAATCGGGGCCATTTGCAGGCGGCACGGCGTCCCATTCCACACCGACGCGGTGCAGGCCGTAGGAAACGTTCCCATCGATGTGAAGGAACAGAACATCGACCTGTTTTCCCTGAGCGGCCACAAGCTTCACGGGCCCAAGGGCGTGGGCGCCCTCTATATCCGGACTGGAGTCTCCGTTCAGAACTTCCTGGACGGCGGGGCCCAGGAGCGGGGACGTCGGGCCGGCACGGAAAACGTGGCCGGGATCGTGGGCCTTGCCGCCGCCATGGAACAGGCCTGCTCCACTTTGGAGGAGCGTATCGCCCGGCTGACGCATCTGCGGGACAAGCTTATCGATGGACTCTCCAAGATCGAACGCAGCCATTTGAACGGCGACCGGCAGCGCCGCCTGCCGGGGAACGTCAGCTTCTGCTTTGAGGGCGTGGAGGGGGAATCCCTGCTGCTGATGCTGGATATGAAGGGAATCTGCGCTTCCTCCGGCTCTGCCTGCACCAGCGGTTCCCTGGACCCCAGCCATGTGCTGCTTTCCCTGGGCCTTCCCCACGAGGTGGCCCACGGCTCCGTCCGGCTCTCTCTGGGCGACTGCAACACGGAAGAAGACGTGGACTATATCCTGGAAACGCTTCCTCCCATTATCGAGCGCCTGCGCTCCATCTCCCCCCTGTGGGAGGCCATTGTGCAGGGCAAAGTGAAGTACGACGTTTAGCGGCTGGGATATCCAATATCCAGCTTCCAGTATCCGTGCTTAGCGGCACTCTACAGCTTATCCTGTAGCATAAAAACAGAAAGGAAGGATCAAAAATGGCCTACAGTGCAAAGGTAATGGACCATTTTGCCAATCCCCGGAACGTGGGAGAAATGAAGGACTACAGCGGCGTTGGGGAGGTAGGGAACCCCAAATGCGGCGATATCATGCGCATGTACATCAAGGTGGATCGGGACGTCATCACCGATGTTTCCTTTATGACCTTCGGCTGCGGAGCGGCCATCGCCACCAGCAGCATGGCCACAGAGCTGATCAAGGGTAAGCCCATCAGCGAGGCTTTGAAGCTGACGAACAAAGCCGTCATGGAGGCTCTGGACGGTCTGCCGCCGGTGAAGGTGCACTGCTCCGTATTGGCGGAACAGGCCATCAAGGCCGCGGTGTCGGATTATTACAGACGACAGGGAATCGACCCCGTGCCCATCGTGGGCGAGATCCCCGAGTGCGACGCCTGCCATATCTAGACGTTAGACGTTGGATATTAGATATTAGAAAAGCCTCCCCTTGCTTGAAACAAGAGGAGGCTTTTTGCCATTCATTGTTTATTGCTGACTGCTCATTCCCCATTGCGAATTGCCATACCGGCAGGGGAGGCTTTTTTCGACCTCATTTCTGCTTCAAGTGCTCCTCCACGCGGTATCTGGGCCGGGCTTTGACCTCGCTGTAGATCTTCCCCACATAGGCGCCCACCACGCCGAGGCACAGCATTTGCAGGCCGCCCAGCAGCCAGATGGAGCACACGATGGCCGTCCAGCCGGATACCGCCCAGCCGGCGAAATAGGAGATCAGAGCGTACAGCAGTCCGAACACGCTCAGAACGGAAATGAGTATCCCCAGGTTGGAAATGAGCTTTAAGGGCTTGACGCTGAAGCTGGTGATGCCGTCCAGCGCCAGAGCGATCATCTTTTTCAGGGGATATTTGGATTCCCCCGCGAACCGCTCGTGGCGGTCGTAATACACATAGTCGCTGCGGTAGCCGATCAGCGGCACCAGGCCCCGGAGAAACAGGTTGACCTCCCCGTATTCCGAAAGCCCTTCCAGCGCCCTCTTGCTCATCAGCCGGTAATCCGCGTGGTTAAAGACGATATCCACGCCGAGAAGCTTCAGGACCTTATAGTATCCCTCGGCGGATACTCGTTTGAACCGGGTGTCCGTGTCCCGCCGGTTCCGCACGCCGTACACCACGTCGCAGCCGTCCAGGTACTTTTGGACGAACTCGTCCAGCGCCTCAACGTCGTCCTGCAGATCGGCGTCCAGGCTGATAGCACAGTCGCAGGACTGCATAGCGGTCATCAAGCCGCAGAGCAGAGCGTTCTGATGCCCCCGGTTATGGCTGAGCTTCACGCCCTCTACAAAGGAGTTTTCCGCATGGAACCGGGTGATCAGCTCCCAGGTCTTGTCCCGGCTGCCGTCGTCCACCAGCAGCATTCTGCTTTTTTCATGAGCTAGGCCGGCAGCCTGCATAGCCGCCAGCTTGTCCGTCAGCCGTTTGACGGTCTCCGGCAGGACCTCTTCCTCGTTGTAGCAGGGAATTACAAGATACACGATAGGCGTCATAGGATGTCCTCCTCTTCAGGATCGGTCTGCTCTGCTTCTTCCCCCTGTTTCTCATCAGTCTCTTTCCCGTCGTCTGCGGAGGGAGACACCGCTTCCCTGGGAAAACGCGGGACAAGCGCGTCGGGACGGAGGAAGGAGGCCTTCCGGGCCTTGGCATAGTCGGAAAAACGCCCTGCCCGAAGCAGTCCGGGCGCAGCCTTGGGGTCCGGTTCCTGCCCCTTCATGCGGCGCAGCAGCACCAGATAAACTATCAAGAGTATGAGCGAGAAAAGAGTGATCAATACACCCGTCAGCAGTCCGGGCGTGCGATAGGTAAATTCGATGGCTACCTTTTCCCCGCTGGGGACCGTCACCGCCATAAAGCCAACGTTCACCCGGTAAATATCCGCCGGTTCCCCGTTGACCCTGGCAGACCAGCCGGATTCATACGGAACACTGAAGAAGACCAGCCGTTCCTCGTCCGTATTCAGTTCGGCGGTAAAGCCCGTGGAGGTGTACTGGAAGGAGGAACAACTGGTGGCCGCCCGATCGAGGCAGTCCTCCTGATAGCTCTGCTCCGTAAAGCGCCGGTCGTTCTCCGGCAGCTCCTGCATCAGGGCGGACAAGGCCTCTGCGTCCTGGCTCTCCACCACAACGGCCCGAAGCATCACCTTTTCCCGGTCCGATTTGCTCATGGCGTCGTACTCGCTGCGGGTCAGATAATAATCATAGGAAAATCCCATGGGAATATAGTATTCGTTTTCCCAGATGTCAAAGCCGTTAGCGTTGCCGTAGTAGGCCCAGCCGGGCATCTCGGGGTCGGAGGAATCCTCCCCGGCGAAAAAGTCGCTGTCATGGTCGTCGTCAAACAGCCAATGGACAGAGGTAAGGCCCCGCAGGGCGTAATGGTCCGTATCCGGCCGGGAAGCCACGTCCCGCTGAACGCCGATGGAATCGTAGAACTCCATGACGGAGCCGGGCACAATGCTGTGGAAAGCCTGAATGGAGGGAATCTCCCAGAACATGGCGGAATTGTCCGTGGATTCATAAAAATCCGAGCGGCATTCCTGCAGGTCGGGCAGGTCGATATTCCTCCCACCGTTGAGGGCATAGGGAATCAAATGGTCCCAGGTATAGTCCGACTGGGTCTTGCCAATGGCGATAAAGAAAATGGCGTAAAATACTGTCACGGCCGAAAGGGCCCACGTCAGGGCTCGGTAGAAAGTCCGGCGGTTTTTACGGCAGAAGGCGAACACATAGATCAGCGCCGCCAGAGAAAGCACTGCGATGGCCACATAGGTCCAGAACCGGGTAGGATACTGCTCCAAGCCCACTGAAACGCTCTTTTCCCCGTCTGTGGTCTCCACCGCCGGCATAAAGCCCACCACCGCCGCAATGCTCAAGGTGATGACCAGCGTCCAGATGACGGAGCGCTTCCAGTCCGTGCGCTCGTTTTCCAGCGCCATCACAGTGGCAAGGGCCATCATCAGGGTAAGCATATAGTACCAGCGGGCGTAGTAGGCGCTGTTGAGCATCTGGAAGGAGGAATTGAGGAAAGGCACCATGGCCATAAGGAACAGGATCCACAGCATTTTTTTCAGCCAGTGTTTCCGGCGCAGCTGCAGCCAGCCTATGACGCCCGTCATGCCGAACAGCGGCAGCCAGGCTCCCAGAGAGGCCCATTTTGATTCGGACTCCGGCGTGAAATTGGGCCGGGCGGGAAGATCCGGCGGGAAAAAGAAGCATTCCAGAATGTGCAGATAACGCTGATTCTTGTTGTAAAGCACCGCGTTCCAGCCGTTGATAATGTTCCCGGTACGGTTGTTTTGCAGCACCGCCAGCACAGACGGCGCCAGCAGCACGCAGGACAGCCCCGCGCCCAGCACAGCTTCCAGCGCCAGCAATAAAAAGTCCTTCCAGCCGATCTTCCAGCTGCCGCACAACAGACGCAGGAAAAAGTAGATCAGGGTAAAGGTGACCTGCCCCACAAAGAAGTAGTAATTTACAAAACAGCAGGCAAACACGGTCAGGGCGAAAAGACCCCGGCGCCGCGTGGCCATGTATTCATCCAGCGCCGCCAGCATCAGCGGGAACATGACGATGGCCTCATGAAAATGATTGAAAAAGATATTGTATATAGAAAAGCCGGAAAAGGCGTAAAGCACCGCGCCGATCAACGCCGATTCCCCGGTTTTCGTGTACCTGTGGATATAGACATAACCCGTCAGAGTGGCGCAGGCAAATTTTAAAATCAGCAGGGGGCCCATCAGGTATTGGAGCCATTCCGACGGAAAGGGAATGGTCAGCCAGAAGAAGGGGCTTCCCAGCAGATAGAAGGAATAGGAGCCTATGAAATTCACGCCCAGATCGGTTTTGTAGTTCCATCCAAGCTCTCCGGACCGCACAGCGTCGTGGGCCAGGCGATAAAAGGGGACCTGCTGGACGTTGAAATCTCCGTAAAAAAGGAACCTTCCTCCGTCTACCACCAGAAATGGAAGGAAAATGAGAAAAGCGAGGCTCAGCCCCAGAAAGAACGCCTTGAGAAAATAGTTGTTTTTCCAGCCTCCGCCATTTTTTTGCCTGAGTTCGTTCATGCGCGCCTCCGAAATGGTTGTGATCCCGTGCCTGCGATCGGGAATTTTGTTCTTAACTTAATTTGGAGAAACCCGGTGCTTTTCAAGCAAAACAGCAAAGCTGTGCGAAAGAAGAGAACCGTTTTCTGTTCAGGGATCCTCCCTGATAATAGCAACACTGTTATTTTAACACAAGAGCAGGGGATTTTCAAATTTTTCCTTTTCTCCGCTCCGCTGAAAACATTTTATCCCTCTCCGGCAGTAAAATAAAAGTGAAAAAGCGCAGTTTATAGAAGCCTCGAAATCAGAGTCTTGCCCTTGTATGCGGCTTTCGGGATACGATAAAAGCCGGGCGCGAAGCCCGGCTCTTTTTCTCTCGTCGCAGGTTCAAGCCTTGTCAAAAGAGGGGTTGAACGCGTAGAAGTTTTTGGAATCCAGTTTATCGGTAAGAATACGCAGCCCCTCGCCAAATCGCTGGAAGTGTACGACCTCCCGGGCGCGCAGGAATTTGATAGGGTCCCGCACGTCCGGGTCGTCGGCAAAGCGCAGGATGTTGTCGTAGGACATTCTCGCCTTCTGCTCGGCGCTCATATCTTCATGCAGGTCCGCGATCGTGTCTCCCGTAACGGCGAAGGTCTCCGCGCTGAAGGGCACGCCGGAGGCGGCAATAGGATAAACGCCGGTGGTGTGGTCCACAAAATAAGTGTCAAAGCCCGCTTCCTGGATCTGCTCAGGCGTCAGGTTCCGGGTCAGCTGGTACACGATGGTCCCCACCATTTCTAGATGCGCCAGCTCCTCCGTACCGATGTCGGTCAGGATCGCCCGCAGCTCCGGGTAAGGCATGGCGTACCGCTGGCTCAGATACCGCAGGGAAGCTCCGATCTCTCCATGCGGCCCGCCACGATGTATATTGTGATAAATCCAGAATATGGAAATTTAAAAAAGGGTGTGTGGAAATGGAACGGGATTTGAAGTTTTTATTCAGCAGGATCTATCAGGATTATCTCGCGTGGTTTCAGGAGCGGGCGCGGGACGGCGCGGACCCCATAGACGAAGAACAGCTTATCCGTTATCAAATACATAACGAAGACGCCTTTGAAAACGCGTCTTACCTGCTGAATCGCATCTATTTTGTGGTTCCGCTGTCGCCTTCGCAAAGCCGCAGCGGCAGCATGGAGCTTTTCGCGTTCTCCGAGCTGAACCTGCTAGTCAAGGGAACGGCAAATGGAATTTCCGATGAAGTGCTGGATATGTACCCGGTGGAGTACCGCCGGGAATAGTTCTTTTGCATATGAGATACTATGTCGTCCGTATAAACACGGACGCCCATACCAGAGAATACCGAATGTGCAAGACCATCAGCCGATGGACGTCTGATAGGGAAAAGGCTTATGCTTTTGCCACGGAAAAAGTCGCTACAGCGATCGCAGACCGGGAGCGGCGCCTGCTGCGTCCCAGTCTGCTTAGAACGGTTACAATAACGGTGGAAAAGGCAGGCCCGGCCCGCTGAGTTTCGCCGTTTCCTGCACGGATATGGGTAGCCAAAAGCCCCAACTTACCTTAACGGTAGGCTGGGGATCTGTTTTCTCCAGCAAAAAAAATTAAAAAATTTTTGAAAAAGGTATTGACAAATACGACCACTGGTCGTATAATGAGACCATACCAAAGAGATGGAGGAAGAAAAAATGAAAGGCAC
>CAZXLM010000074.1:0-8697 GCA_964642055.1 uncultured Acutalibacter sp.
GGACACAAGCCGCGAACCGACCGAGCCGAAGGCGAGAAAGCCAAGGGGTGGGTGCTAAATTCCAATTTACCACTTTCTTTCGCTTGCCAAAATTTTATTTTGAGGAAGGGATTTACTATGTCAAACATTCTTGAGCTAGTCACGGGACTGAACACCACATGGATTCTACTGGGCGCGGCCCTGGTGTTCTTCATGCAGGCAGGCTTCGCCATGGTGGAGACAGGTTTTACCCGCTCTAAAAACGCGGGCAACATTATCATGAAGAACCTGATGGATTTCTGCATCGGCACGCCTCTTTACTGGTTCGTAGGGTTTGGGATCATGTTCGGCGGTTCCGGGGCGCTTTTCGGCGCTATCGACCTGTTCTCCGGAAAAACCATTGATGCAAATGGCTACGCCACGCTGATTTTCCAGACGGTGTTCTGCGCTACGGCCGCCACCATCGTTTCCGGCGCCATGGCGGAACGCACCAAATTCGTTTCTTACTGCATTTACAGCGCAGTCATCAGCCTGCTGATCTATCCCATTTCCGGCCACTGGATCTGGGGCGGCGGGTGGCTGGCCCAGCTGGGCTTCCACGATTTTGCAGGATCTACCGCCGTACACATGGTAGGCGGCGTTGCGGCGCTGATCGGCGCTGTCGTTCTGGGTCCCCGTATCGGAAAATACACAAAGTCCGGCAAGTCTCGGGCCATTCCGGGGCACAGCATCACTCTGGGCGCCCTGGGCGTGTTCATTCTGTGGTTCTGCTGGTTCGGATTTAACGGCTGCTCTACGGTGGCCATGGCATCTGTAGACGGTGAAACGGTTTCTACCGCTCCCGCTGCGCTGGCAAGCAAAATATTCGTCACCACCAACCTTTCGGCGGCTGTTTCCACCTGCACCACCATGATCTTCACCTGGATCAGGTATAAAAAGCCGGACGTTTCCATGACGTTGAACGGCACGCTGGCCGGGCTCGTGGCGATAACAGCCGGCTGCGATGTGGTAAATCCCTGGGCCGCTGCGGTCATCGGCATCTGCGCCGGCATCGCTGTGGTGCTGAGCATCGAGTTTCTGGATAAGGTGTGCAAAATCGATGACCCCGTAGGCGCTGTGGGCGTACATGGCGTAAACGGCGCCCTGGGCACCCTGTTGACCGGCCTGCTGATCAGCAATGAAGACCTGGCCGCCACGGGCATGAGCCGTCTGCAATTCTTCGGCGTGCAGGCCCTGGGCGTTGTGTGCGTCATCGCCTGGGTGGCCGTGACGATGACCGTCATTTTCCAGATCATCAAGCATACCATTGGCCTGCGGGTCACCCCCGAAGAGGAGATCAGCGGCCTGGACCTTCCCGAGCACGGACTTGTCAGCGCTTACGCCGACTTTTCCCCCGCCATTGAAGACATGGCTTTTGTCACCCCCGAGGGGGGAACGGCTCCTGCTGTCAGCGGCTCCGCCCCTGTAGATGAGGCAGTTCCCGTGCAGCTCGTCACCGATACGCCGGCAGGCACGGCCTCCGGCTCCGATGTAAAGCTTTCCAAGGTGGATATCGTGTGTAAGCAGGCAGCCTTTGAGCGCCTGAAAAACGCCCTGATGTCCATCGGCATCACCGGCATGACCGTCACCAACGTAATGGGCTGCGGCGTGCAAAAAGGCAAGCCCGAATACTACAGAGGCGTTGCTGTAGAAGCGAGCCTGCTGCCAAAGGTGCAGATAGAGATCGTGGTTTGCAGGGTACCCGTCCGCACAGTGATCGAAACCGCCAAAAAGGCCCTGTATACCGGACACATCGGAGACGGTAAGATCTTCGTTTACGATGTGGAGAACGTGGTGAAGGTCCGCACCGGCGAAGAGGGTGAAGCGGCCCTGCAGGACGTGGAATAACAACCGTTTTCCCTTTTCCATTCCGCGTACAAGTATAAATTTTCCCATACTGGGAGCGCCCCGGACTGTTTTTGTCCGGGGCGCTTTCAGGTCTTCAATATTTCAGTCCGTTTTTGCTTTTTTCAGAGACACCCTGCGGACCAGCAGCCAGGCCAGGGCGCTGAAAGCCGCGAACAAAACGAGGCAGGTGAGCATACAGTTCCAGGGCGCGCCGAAAGCCAGCTGCAAAAGCTGGAAAACGGCCCGTTCCAGGCTTTGCCACAGGGCTTCCAGATGCAGAAGGTCCCGCAGCTCCTTCAAAAGAGGAACGATAACTATGAAGAAGGCGGGGACCGCCACGCTGACGGCTATTTTCCCCGGCTTATTCAGCCGGTAGTAGAGGACTGTGATAAAGTACCCCAGCCCAAAAGCAGCCAGCAGCAGGAAAAAGCTGAAAGCGACAGAATACAGGATCCGGACCAACATGTTTTGGTCCTGCAAACCGTAAAGCGACAGCAGAAGGGACGTGGTTTCACTGCGTACTCCGGGCAGCATGCCGATCAGACCAAACAGCTGCGTGAACACCTCGTCCATCACAGCCAGCACGGCACATAGAGCCGCGGAGGTACAAAGATGGCCAAGGAACATGCTTTTACGGGATACGCCGTTCTGCACGGCCATGCCGAAATTTTCCTTAAAGGAATTCAACCCCAGCACGAAAGCGACAATAGCCGTGCCTGCGGAAAGGCCGCCCATGCTCAGAACGGCGCCTTCTTCCAGGCTTCCACTGAAAAGCAGGGGGACCAGCGTGACCAGCACCGTGATGCACACCCACACGAAATAGTAGACCTCAATGCTCTTTCTGTATTGAGAAAGCTGATAACGGAAAGACGAATAAATTTTCATACAGGCTCCTCCTCTCATTCAGGAACTGGTCAGCTGAATGAACAGCTTTTGCAGATCCATGCCGGAAAATTCCAGACCCTCCGGGGCGTTTTCCCGCTGGGGCTTCCCCTCCATATACGCGGAGCGCAGGCCGCCGATGGCTTCCACCGACAGCACCTTTTTGTCCCGGATATATTCCTCCACCGCCTGGGCGCTTCCGGAAACTGTATAATACCCAGCCGTCAGTTCCTCTCGGGAACAGGCCCTGAGCACCTTTCCCTGCTTGATGATGACTGCGTCTTCGATGAAACCCGCCGCCTCCTCGATCAAATGGGTGGAAAGCAGGGCGGTGAAAGGCTTTTCGCCGTATTTTGCCAACAGCACCTTGTAAAACAGCTCCCGGTGATTGGCGTCCAGACCCAGCACGGGTTCGTCCAGCAGCACATAGGGAACGTTCACAGATAAGGCCGTCACCAGTTTGAAAATGGAAAGGTAGCCGGTGGATAACCCCTTGATCCGGGCGGACGTATTCAGTTCAAAGCTGTCGGCCAGCTTCCTGGCAAAGGCCTCGTCAAAATCCGGGTAGAAATTTTTCGTCCAGCGGAACGCTTCCCTTACCCGCATGGTTTCAGGGTAGCAGGTCTGCTCGCTCATCAGATAGAGCCGGGCCTGGGCTCCGTCATTTTCCGCGGCGGGCCTGCCGTCCACTGTGACGGCCCCAGAATCCGCAAAAATGCGGTTTGACAGGATATTCAGCAGGGTGGATTTTCCCGCCCCATTCCGGCCTAAAAGCCCGTATATCCTGTTCTCCTCAAAGGTGAGGGACACGCCGTCAAGGGCCTGGACCTGCCCAAACCGCTTGGAGACGTTTTCCATGACGATACTCATTGTATTTCCTCCTTTTCTCCGGCAAAACCGCGCTTCAGCAGGACGCAGGCCTTTTCTTCGGTCAGTCCCAGGCGCTTTGCCTCTTTTGCCATGGGAGCCACGAACCGCCTGTAAAAGCTTTGCTGCCGCTTTTCCCGCAGTCTTGCGGCCGCGCCGTCGGCAACGAACATGCCCACGCCCCGCTTTTTATAGACAGTGCCCTCGTCTACCAGAATACTGATGCCTTTCAGGGCCGTGGCGGGATTGATCGTGTACTGCACGGAAAATTCCGTGATAGACGGGATCTGGCTTCCCTCCGGAAAGGCGCCGATGAGAATTGCGTCCTCGATCCCCTCTGCGATCTGCTGGAAAATTGGTTTTTCCGAATCGAAATCAAGCTTCACGCGCGTCGCCCCCCAATTTGGTTAATTAGTCAAGTAACTAACTAAATATGAAGATACCAAAAAACTATCTATCTGTCAAGCCTTTTCCAAAAAAATTTCAAAAAATGGCGGGGAAAACTCCCCGCCGCTTCTTCTACCGATTTCTATTCAAAAACTCCCACAAGCCAAAACGGCTGTATGTTTCCTCATTTCCAGTGCTTCAGCTGGGAAAGCCCGCTGTCAAACAGCCTGCGGCGTTCCTCATCGGGCAGGTTGTCCGGGTTCGGCATGTGGCTGACCAGGAAATCCAGCAGGGAAGCTTTCGAATCATACACGAACCGGCCGTCGGCATAGCACCATTTGCAGTAATCCTCATTATAGCTGCCGTCAGGCTCGCGGCTGATCATGCTGTCCTCGTTCAGCGGCATTCCGCAGCATTGGCAGATAAGCTGCCGGGGAGAACCCAGCAGCGTGTTGATGGATACGCCAAACTCCCGGGACAGCAGCATCAGCGTGTCCGTATTTGGCTGTGTTTCGCCGGTTTCCCAGCGGCTGACCGCCTGCCGGGTGACCATCACCCGCTCCGCCAGCTGCTCCTGGGTCAAGCCCTGTTTTTCCCGCAGATTTTTAAGGATATCCCGAATTTCCATACTGCTTCCTCCCAATCCATGTGATATCCCTGATTATACTCTTTCGCGGGTTTTTGGCAAGCAACCTGCTGTTGCGCGGTAAAAAGTCTCATGAAACCGCCCAATTAAAACACAAAAACAAAAGAGCCGTATATGCAGAGAAGCACTGTCATAATGATGCCCGCCACAATATTCTTTTTATAGTTACGACAGCCTTTTTTCCGCATGATAAAGCCGGTAACTGTGGAAGCAATGGGAATGGGCGTCATCAAAAAGAAGACCCACATGTTTTCGGTGAATTTCTGGTTCACGCTTGAAAGCGCTCCCTCCAGGAGCAGCGCGAGAAAAATAGAGAACAGGGAGGCTGTGAACAGGCAGATGGAAATCAGCCTCCATTTGTCCGGCGCGACCGCCGTCTTCTCCGGGTGGTTGTACAGGTAGGAATAGAACACGGAATTTTCCCGAAGTTCGCTTTTTCGCAGGAGAAAGAATTGTCCGCCAAAGACGACAGCAAGAAAATTTCCAAATACCTGGATTTGTTCAATATCTGAAAAAAACGTTTTGGATTCCCGAATCCTTTCCCCGTCCCGATAAACGCTTATCAGAATATAGTTGTCAAATACCCGGTATTCATATGCAGAGGCGCAGCGAACGCTGCTTTTCTTTTTCCATGTTTTCTGAAAGGTATATCCGCCCTTTACGATGGAACCCAGATAGACAGTAAGGACGCCGAAAAGGAATCCGCTCCACGCTGGAGAAGGAGACACAAAGGAAAAAGCCAGAAAAAACACGCATATCAGCGCGAATATCGCCGCTTTTCCATAAGCGTTTCTAAGCGTCTGCCAAAACACGCTTTTCCATTCGGCTTCTGAAAAACGGAACCGGTACGTCTCCACAGGTTCCGGCTGTGCCTCTATGCTGTCAGACTCGCCGCCCAGCAGCTCATCAAAAGAAATGCCGAGAACGTCCTTCAGCCCCATGATGTTTTCAACAGTGGGCACGGTCTGATCTTTCTCCCACAGGTCGATGGACTGCCTGCTGACAAACAGTTTTTCTCCCAGCGCTTCCTGCGACAGTCCCATCGCCTGCCTGTACTTTTGGATATTTCCACCTACGCTCACGGAAACTTCCCCCCTCTCGCTGATAACGATTATACCAGAAAACCAAATTATCGCAAAGCACTTTCTAAAGTACTTTTTCTGGCTGTGTCAAGCAGCGCCCAACTCCCTTTTGGAGGCGGCACAGATTGACGGGGCCAACGACCTTGTGGTATTATTAAAAATAGTCTTGCCCATCATCATGCCGGCGCTGGCCGTGCAGATCCTGTTCTACGCCGTGGCCGCCTGGAACGCCTGGTTCAACGCCTCCATCTTCATTACCGACCGTTCCCTGATGCCGCTGCAGCTGATCATGCGGGAAATACTGCTGAGCAACGATGTGCAGTCGCTGCAGGGCATGAGTTCCACCGCCTTGCTGGACCGGGCCAATTACATGCAGCTGACCAAATACTGTGTTGTGATCGTTTCCACACTGCCGATCCTGGTGGTATATCCCTTCGTGCAGAAGTATTTTGTGAAGGGTATCATGGTGGGCTCCGTCAAAGGCTAGGCTTCCTCTGTTTTTGCAATGAGGCATGGCTCTCCGCTGCCTTGGGAAAGGCCGCCGGAGAGCCTTTTCTTTCGGACAGCTTCAAAATATGAAACGACAGGAGTGATTCCCATTCATGGGTGCTGTTAAAAAAGTTTTTCTCATTCACAAGACCCATCTCGACATTGGCTTTACCGATTCGTCCGAAAAGGTCCTGCAAAACTATCTGGACGTTTTTATCCCCGGCGCCATTGAGACCGCCCACATCTGCAACAAGGACGGGAAAAAGAATTTCGTGTGGACCGTTGGCTCCTTTCTGATCGAGTACTATCTGGAGCACGGCAAAGATCCAGAGCTTTTGGAAAGCGCCATTCAGGACGGCATCATCGCGTGGCACGGTCTGCCTGTGACCACTCACACGGAGCTGATGGACGAAAAGCTGGTCCGCTACGCACTCAGCATCGGCCAGAGGCTGGATAAGCGGTTCGGCCGTCACACCATCGCTGCCAAGATGACGGATGTGCCCTCGCACACCCACACCCTTGTGCCCTACCTGGCGGAAGCGGGCATACAGTATCTGCACGTAGGTGTAAACGGCTCCTCCAAGCTGGTAAAGCTGCCGCCCCTGTGTCGCCTGCAATACGGCGGCTCTGAAGTGGTGCTGGATTACGCCGGCGCATACGGCGGTTCCAGCGTTTTTGGGGAGTACGCCATGGAATTTGCCCACACGCAGGACAACATGGGCCCGCCCCAGCCGGAGGACGTCTGGCAGGGTATCCGCAGAATGGAAGAAAAGTACCCGGGTGCCGAAGTGGTCTCCGGCACCATCGATGAATTTGCCGAACTGGTCCTGGCTGACAAGGGGCAGCTGCCCGTTGTCGGCGAAGAGCTGGGCGATACCTGGATCCACGGCGTCGGCTCCGACCCATACAGGACAGGGGCTTATTACGAATTGCTGCGCCTGCGGGACCGGTGGGAACAGGATGACCCCAGCGCGGCGGACTCGGCCGCGTGGAGAGACCTGAACAGGAACCTGCTGCTGGTCTGTGAGCACACCTGGGGCCGGGATTCCAAGCGGTGGTTCTCGGACTATAAAAACTGGGAAAAGAGGGATTTCCAGGCAGCCCGGAAAAGAGACGCGGTCTCCCCGGAGGACGTACTGCCCGCCGGTGAGGAACTGCGAAACGCCACCCTGGAACAGGCCTCGTCGCGGCTGGGGCAGTGCCGCTACTCCGCTCTGGAACAGTCCTGGGAAGAGCAGCGCCGGTATATCGAAAACGCCCTGCACGCCCTGCCCGAGCCTCTGCAAAAGGAAGGCCGGGAAAAGCTTGCGGGACTTCGTCCTGCCAAAGCGCCCGAATGCCATGCGCCTGCCGCAAAACGGGAATTTTCCATCGGCGCATACCGGGTAAAAGCACTGGACGATGGCAGCCTGCTGCTTTTGCAGAGCCCCGGCGGTGAAATTCTTTCCAACGCCTGGCTGGGCAGAATGGAATATCAGGTCTACAGCGCCAAAACCGCTGCCGATAACCTGGAAGCCTATAATCGGGACCTGGAACGCACCAGGGTTTGGGCCGAAGGGGATTTTGCCAAGCCGGGCCTGGACCGGGTAAAAGGTCTCTGTGGCCGGACCTTTTCCTATGCAACGGACCAGGTGGAACAGACGGAAAACACTCTGCGCCTGTGGTTGAAGGCAGACGCTCTGGCGGCGGAAACCTACGGCGCGCCCAGGCAGACGGTGATTTCCTACGTCTTTGAAGAAGGCGGGATACGCCTGCGGCTGGAATGGTTCCAAAAGGATGCCAGCCGTATTCCCGAAGGGCTTTTCTTCGGCTTCGGTCTGAACCTCACAGACCGGGAAAAGCTGCGTATCATAAAGCTTGGTTTGCCCGTAAATCCCTATCATGTGCGGGAGGGCGGCAACCGGAAGCTCCACGCCACGGCTGAAGTGCAATACGAAAATGTCCGGCTGAAAAGTCTGCACGCGCCGCTGCTCTCCGTGGGCGGGAAGCACCTCTATGACGAAAACGAGGAGTATGGCAGGCTCGAAAACGGCCTGTACTACCTGCTTTTCAACAACCGCTGGAATACCAATTTCCGTCTGTGGTATGAAGAAAACGCCGCTTTTGATTTTGAAATAAAGCTGTGTTGAACGGAGGATCTGCTGGAGCATTCATTTGTCATCCTTTAAAAGAAGATGAGATAAGCGCCGGGAAGTGTTCTGTAAGGAACACTTCCCGGCTTTCTATTTCTCTGTATCACAGTACATTCTCTAAGAACTCAGCCAATTACGAGACCAGTGCCGGATTCAGTTGTTGCAGATTTGCAACAACTGTTACAGGTGGAAAGGCATATCAGGCTGATAAACATTCTCCTGGCATTATGGTTCCTTGGTGCAATATCTCGTATAACTGGTAAATTTCAAATTTACCCCCAGCGAACGGGCCAGATCCGCAATCGTACTGTCATCATCGTCCGTATACCAACAGCCGCTGATCACG
>CAZXLM010000075.1:0-8256 GCA_964642055.1 uncultured Acutalibacter sp.
GGCGTGATGGCCTCCTCCAGCGTGGGCGGGCTTTCCGGCGCCTTTATCCCGGTGACGGAGGACGCAGGCATGATTGAAGCCGCCCGCAGCGGAAGCCTTACCCTGACAAAGCTGGAAGCCATGACCGCCGTCTGCTCCGTGGGCCTGGATATGATCGCCATTCCCGGCGACACCCCGGCGGAGGTGATTTCCGGGATCATCGCCGACGAGGCCGCCATCGGTATGGTCAATTCCAAAACCACCGCTGTGCGAGTGATCCCCGCCGTGGGAAAGCAGGCTGGGGAAGAGCTGAATTTCGGCGGCCTGCTGGGCGGAGGCCCGATCATGGCTGTAAATTCCGCTTCTCCCGCAGAATTTATCCACCGGGGCGGCAAGATACCAGCTCCCCTGCAAAGCCTGAAGAACTGAGCGGCGCCGGCTTCCTTTAAAGCGGGCATTGCCCGGCTTCCCAATTCCCCGCGCGGAGAGCAGATAAAATTTTGTGTATAGACGCAGTATCATGCGGCTTATACTAAATGTTGGGGATCTCCCTGAGACATCATGATTTGGAAGGAGGCTGCGGCATGTGTACGGCAGCGGCATATAAAACGAAAAATTTCTATTTTGGGCGTACTTTGGATTATGACTTTAACTACGGGGAAAACGTGGCTGTTACACCCCGGAATTATCCTTTCCGGTTTCGGAAAATGGGCGAGCTGCCTTCTCACTATGCCATAATTGGCATGGCGCATATGGAAGAGGAGTATCCCCTCTATTATGAAGCCGCCAACGAAAAGGGCCTCTGCATGGCAGGCCTGAATTTTGTGGGTAACGCTTTCTTTGAGGAGGAAGCCCCCGGCTGGGACAATATTGCCACCTTTGAGTTTATCCCGTGGATCCTGTGCCAGTGTGCTTCCGTCCTGGAAGCGCGGGCCCTTCTGAAAAAACTCAGGCTGGTGGCGATTCCCTTTAACAGCAAGCTGCCCGCCGCCGAACTGCACTGGATGATTTCGGATAAGACCGGCTCCATCGTAGTGGAATCGGTCAGGGAGGGCATCAAGGTCTACGACAACCCGGCAGGGGTGCTTGCAAACAATCCCCCCTTTCATGAGCAGCTGTTCTCCCTGAACAACTATATAAACCTTTCTCCCTGTCCTCCGGAAAACCGCTTTTCCAAAAATCTGCCCCTGCATGCCTACAGCCGCGGCATGGGAGCGATGGGACTGCCGGGAGACCTTTCCTCCCAATCCCGGTTCGTCCGGGCAGCGTTTGTACTTTCAAATTCCCGCTCCGGCGATTCGGAACAGGACAGCGTCAATCAGTTCTTCCATATTCTGGGATCGGTAGAGCAGCCGAGAGGCGCCTGCCGAATGGAGAACGGCAGCTGCGAAATTACGATTTACACCTGCTGCATCAGCGCGTCCCGCGGCGTTTACTATTACACCACCTATGGGAACCATCAAATCACCGCGGTGGATATGCACAAAGAAAACCTGGATGGCTCCGTTCCGGTCATCTATCCGATGATTGAAACGGAACAGATTCGTTTTTGCAACTGAAAACCGCCGGTCCGGCGCGGCTTTCAAAAAGGCAGAGCAAAATTTTTGCTCCGCCTTTTCTATTTTGTGAAAATGTGATATGATAGGCGGAGGGATAAACGTCTGTTTTTGAAGCCCGGCTCTGAACCGGCGCTGAATACAGGTGCAGCCGGATATTCGCTTCCGTCTGCTGCAGGGAGTGAGCGTATGGAAAAAACGAAAAAAAAGAAGCTTTCAAAGGAAGAAAAAAGGCTTCGTTCAAGGGAAAACAGGAAGAAGAGCGTACAGGAGATCAAGGCCCACCCGGTGCTGTTCGCCACTTATGTGATTCTGCGGGCGCTGGTTATCGCCGTGATGGTGCTTCAAATCTTTAACCGCGAATACTACGACGCATTTCTCTGCGCCCTGACGCTTCTGCTGTTTTTGATTCCAAGCTTTGTGGAGCGCACCTTACATATCGATGTGCCGAACACCCTGGAGGTCATCATTCTGCTGTTTATTTTTTCAGCGGAGATTTTGGGGGAAATCCAGGAATACTACCTCATTTTCCCCTTCTGGGACACCATGCTGCACACCATCAACGGCTTTTTAATGGCCGCTATCGGCATCGCCATGGTGGATATCCTGAACCGTTCTAAAAAATTTAAGGTCCGTCTTTCTCCCGTCTTCGTAGCCGTGGTGGCCTTCTGCTTCTCCATGACCATCGGCGTGCTGTGGGAGTTTTTCGAATATGGCATGGATATGTTTTTCCATATGGATATGCAAAAGGACACGGTCCTTTCCTCCGTCACCTCCGTCATGTTGAACCCGGAGGGAAGAAACGCCGCCGTTACCGTCCCCATTGAGAGCGTGGTCATAAACGGAGAACCCTGGGAAGGATACATTGACATCGGCCTGCACGACACCATGAAGGACCTTTTGGTGAATTTTGTGGGCGCGGTAATTTTCTCTCTGATCGGCATGCTGTATATCATGGGCCGGGGACAGGGAAAATTTGCTCCGAAATTTATCCCCCGGCTGAAGGAAGAGGAACTGTCTTCGCCCAGCGAGGAAGGCTCCGGCCTCTTAAACCCCATCCCCCTGTCGGGCGAAGCGCAGGAGGGCGGCCCGCCCCACCCTGACTGTATCTTCTGTCAGATCGCGGCAGGAAACGCCCCCTGCCACAAAATTTATGAGGACGATTTCACCCTGGCTTTCCTGGATACCGCCGGAGACGCCGAGGGGCATACCCTTGTCATTCCAAAAAAGCATACGGAAACACTGATGGAATGCGGGCCGGAAACGGTGGAGTACCTGATGAACGCCGTGAAAACCGTTTCCGGACACTATGTGGATTCCTGCGGCTACGAGGGCGTCAATATCCTGAATGCCAGCGGCAGCGCCGCCCAGCAGTCCGTTCCCCATCTTCATTTTCACATCATTCCCAGAAAAGTTCGGGACGGGCTGAACACCTGGCCGGAGCTGGGAGAAAACACTATTCCGCTGGAAGCCACAGAGCAGAGGCTGACTATGCTCTCGCAGAAGCAGGCCGGCGAAGACGCCCCCGAAAAGAAGGACTGAACTTCCGTGCCGGCACATATAAAATTTACGAGGAGGATCTTGTATGGAAACGATCGTCAAAACAAAGCAGGGCGCTGTAGAAGGACTGCGCAGCGAGGACGGGAAGACCCTGATCTTCCGCGGCGTGCCCTACGCCCAGCCCCCTGTGGGGGATCTGCGCTTCCGCCGCCCGCAGGAGCATGCGCCCTGGGAGAGTGCGCTTTCCTGCAAGGAATTTTCCTGCCGCTGCCCGCAGGCGGACCTGACAAAGATGGATTTCTACTCCAGGGAATTTTACGACGCCATGGTGCCTCCCTGCAGCGAGGACTGCCTGTATCTCAACATCTGGACCCCGGCAGACTGCAAGCCAGACAGCGGGCTGCCCGTTCTGTTCTGGATCCACGGCGGCGCTTTCATGCACGGCTGTGGCAGCGAAAAGGAATTTGACGGGGAGGGATTTGCCAAAAAGGGCGTGATCCTTGTCACCGTCAATTACCGGGTCAACGCTTTCGGCTTTTTTGCCCATTCGGAGCTGGAAAGGGAGACTGCGGAAGGTGTTTCCGGGAACTACGGCATTCTGGACCAGATCTTCGCCCTGCGCTGGGTGCGGGAAAACATTGCCGCTTTCGGCGGGGACCCGGAAAAGGTCACCATTTTCGGGCAGTCCGCAGGCTGCATGAGCGTGCAGACCATCATTTCCTCTCCCCTTTCCAAGGGCATGATGCGCGGCGCCATTCTGCAAAGCGGCGGCGGGCTCCGTGCGGTGCATGAGGCCCCTGAAAAGGAGCGGCTTTGGGATATCTCCGGGAAGCTGATGAAATATCTGCACACTGAAACCATCGATCAGCTGCGTCAGGTTCCCGCAAACGCCTTGATGGAAGCCGCCTATGCGGTAAACGGAGAGGGCTTGGGCTGGAGGCCCCACAAGGACGGCTGGCTGCTGCCAGCTCCCACTGATCAGCAAGCGGAATCAGGAAAGATCCACGATATTGCTTATATGATAGGTTCTACCGGAAACGATATCGGCGGAGGAAAAGAGCTGCTGCAGGAAAGCGGCGCCCGCTTCTGTGAAAATCAGCTGAAGCTGGGCCGTGCCCCCGCCTATTTCTATTTCTTTGACCGCCGGCTTCCCGGCGACGACGCGGGCGCTTTCCATTCCAGCGAGCTGTGGTACGTGTTTGAGACCCTTCCCCGCTGCTGGCGGCCCTGGGAAGACTGCGACAGAGAGCTTGCCCGGACAATGTCCGCCTATTGGGCGAATTTTGCGAAAACCGGCGACCCCAACGGCGACGCCCTGCCCCGCTGGGAACCCTACACCGCCGAAAGCCACGCCGTCATGGTGCTGGCTGACTCGGTCCATATGGAGCCGAAAACAAAATAAAAACCGGGAACCGGCGGCGCGGGCCTTCCTTGCTTAAGGCTCGCGCCGCTTTTTGTTTGGCGTTAAATATTTATCGAAAAACATTAAAAATGTATTGACAAGCAATAATTTTCGTGCTAAAATCGAGTCACAACCAAGCTGGAGGTGTTTGAGCATGACAGAGAAAAGAGACAGACAGGGAAAATTGACAAAGGCCGCCACCGTGCTTTCCAAGCTTTTGGAAATCGGTTATGATATCGGCGCGGTGACGATGATCGTAGGTCTGATCCTGCTCCTGCTGGATAAAAATTTCTTTCCCGGCGTTTTGGCAAAGGGCGGGTCAGCTCCCGGTGAAGCCATCAGCGTACATGGCTTTTCCCTTGTGGTCGGCAATCCGGACGGCACCGTAAATAACGCCGCCATGGTCATTTTCCTGCTCTGCGGCGCTATGACCCTGGAGCTGATGGCCTGGGTGTTCCGCGACGTCAACCTCATTCTGCGCACCACCCAGGGACTGACGAAATTTTCCCAGGGAAAAACGCCCTTTCAAAAGGACAATGTGCGCATGATGCGGGAAATCGGCATTTTCTTCCTTTCCACCACCGTGGTGCAGTTGATATGCAGCGTGATCGCTACACTGGTGATCGGACCGGAACTGGTGGAATCCAGCGTGGACCTCATAGGCGTTGTAGTAGGACTCCTGATGCTGTGCCTGTCTCAGGTATTCGCCCTGGGCATGCAGATGCAGAACGAAATGGACGGACTGGTGTGAGCTATGGGAAAAATCGTACTGCGGCTGGACCGCGTGATGGTGGAGAGGAAGATGTCTTTAAACCAGCTGGCGGAACAGGTGGGCATTACAAACGTGAACCTGTCAAAGCTGAAAAACAACCGGGTCACCGCCATTCGCTTTTCTACCCTGGCGGCAATCTGTGAAGCTCTCGGGTGCCAGCCGGGGGACATTCTGGAATATCAGGAGGAAGAATCAAACCAATAAACTGAGCTCGCCGCCGCTCATCACAAAATGCGCGTCATAACGTGACAAGAGCTGCGGCGCAGCTTTGTGCGAAACATGAATGACCGTCGCGGGCTCGCTTAGAAACAGCTGCTCCACCGCGGCGGCATTTTCTACGTCAAGCGCAGAGGTCACCTCGTCCAAAAGATAGATTTTCGGTTTGCCGAGAACGGCTCTGGCTATGGCGATTCGTTGGCGCTCACCGCCCGAAAACGACTCAATGTCTTCAGCGGTGATCTCGCGGCTGCCAAAGCGCGCAACCAGATATTCAAGGTTCAGTTTTCTGATTGCCGTTCTGTAATCCTCACGAGAAATTTCCCGTCCGAGCAGTATGTTTTCCTCAAGCGTGGCAGTAAAAAGGTACGGCTCCTGCGGCACAACGCACACTGCCGAATAATATGAAGAAGCATCGATTTCCCGTATGCTTTTGCCGCCGCACAGAATGCTGCCGCCGCAGTTTTCGTCTTCCATTCCCGCCAAAAGCCGCAGCAAAGTTGACTTTCCGCTGCCGCTCTCGCCGGTGATCAGATACTTTTTTCCCTGTTCAAACCGAACCGAAACATTTTTCAGAATCGCAAGCTCGCCGATGCTGAAAGTCAAATTTTCAACGCGGATTTCAGGAACTTCCGCAAAGACGACCGATTTGCCCTGAGGGTTCCCACAGGGCGCCGTAAAGGTTTCATATTTATCGCACAAGGGCAGAGCTTCGTTGCGGGCGTGAAACAAATAGGCCAGGACCTCAATCGGCGAGCTTATCATCTCAGCCAGCTGAAGGACCGCCACCAGGCTGCCGACGGTTACCGCCCCGTTTGCGATGAGCCACGCGCCCACGCACAAAATCGCAGAGGTTTTAACTACCTGCAAAACTGCCGTCGCGCCGTAAACCCTGATCTTGCACCCGAGCAGCGCCTTTTCCTTTTGCTGAACCGCTTCGTTTTCCCCGTTTTGCAGCCGCACCGCACGTCCGCGGTAGAGGTAAGTTTTCAGCAGCGGCAGGCCGCCGAGAAATGACAGCAGACTCGCGTTATACCTTGATAATTGCTGGGAAAACTCGTCACGCGCCTTGCCGCTGCGCTTCTGCATGAGCTTTGGCACGGTGATTATCAGCACGCTGACGAGAATGATTATCAATGCCAGCAGCCAGTGAATCGACAGGAGTGAAAGAGACGAAAGCAGCAGCAGCGCCGCGCATTTTGCCATATCGACAATGCCGCAGACGTAGTCTTCCGCAATGCCCGGCACGTCGTTGTTGAGAAACGAAACCACCTCGGAGCGCTCCTGCGCGCCCATCTCGTTTTTACGTGAAACCGCACCGAACAAAGCCTTCCGCATCTTCCCTTTCTGGCGGATTTTCAGGCTTTCGCTGAGATACCTGTCAAGCTGTGAAAAGACGATCTGTCCCAGGCTGACAAGTAAAAACGCGGCAAGAATCCCGCCGGCGTGCCCAATGCCGTCCGTCACCGCCGTTATCAGTCTTCCTGAAAGCACCGGCGTTACGACGCTGACCGCCGAGAAAATCAGTCCAACCGCAAGCGTGAGCGCAAAAAAGCTCCTGTTTCCGCCGAGGATTTTTAGAAACCGTTTCATAGCGAGCCTCCAAACCTTGTTTTTCCAATAATGTTGAACTATCCGCCATAATGCCCAGTCTATTATCTTTAGCTCTACCGATCGGCGACATCGTTCCTAACGTAACTTCTCAACGCCAGTAACAACTACATTCTGCGGTTCGCATTGAATCAATGTAATCAAAAAAGCGCCGCAGATATCGGCTGCATATTCAAAACATTCCTAGATCGCGCCGCTGAGTTTTTACTTTTTCGCATTATGATATATCATTCTATTTTATAAGTCAATATGAATTTTTAAAATAGCAACTAATCGCTCACGACTAAAAGCTAACAGACAAAAGGCCTGCTGCAAAACGCACGTTTCGCAGCAGGCCTTCCTAATTGTGAAAAAACGATCAATCCGCTTTCAGCAGGAATCGTCCTAGAAACCGGGTGGGGAAAAACTCGTAGACCAAAAGGCTTTCCACACTGCCCTGAAACTGGGAGAAACGCTCCAGCACCAGGGGCAGGGCACGGCAGACCGACGGGGCGTCCTCCAGATACAGCGTGGCGTGGGGCGTCCAGTTTTCTGAGCTTCCGAACCGTTCCTTGCATTCCAGCAGCTCCCGGTTGCAGTCCGGGGCGAGAAACAGCACATTTCCCCCGCCGAACACGCCGATATGGCTGAAGGTAAGAGAAAAAGCCTTTGTTCTTTCCGCCGCGGCCGCGGATGCTTCCAGCACCTGCTTTTCTTCTTCGCCGGGAAAACGCCCCAGTGTAATGTGATAGGGGATCCCCCGGGTCTGCCTGCCTGAAAACCCGGCGGCGGCCAGCTGGTCATAGAGCTCCTTGCAGTTCACCTGGGTACCCCGATCCAGCTCCGCCAGCACATAAATCTGCTTTTCTTCGGCTGCGTTGCTCACTTGATCTCCCTGGAAGCAATCTCCGCCTGGGTCATCTCAATGAAAGCCTCCGGGGACATGGCGCCCAGGTCGCCGTCCTTCCGATGGCGGGGAGAAATGGTATCGCTTTCCACTTCCTTGTCGCCCACGACCAGCATATAGGGGGTCTGCTGGAGCTGAGCTTCCCGAATCTTATAGCCGATCTTTTCATTTCTCATATCGCATTCCACCCGCAGCCCGGCGGCCTCCAGCTTCTCCTTCAGGGCCTGGGCGTATTCGTGGTGACGCTCGGAAATTGGCAGGATCACCGCCTGCACAGGGGAGAGCCACAGGGGGAATTTCCCGGCAAAATGCTCGGTGATCACGCCGATGAAGC
>CAZXLM010000076.1:0-8220 GCA_964642055.1 uncultured Acutalibacter sp.
GCCTCCACCGGGTATTTTCCCGCGGCGGTCTCGCCGGAGAGCATAATGCAGCTGGTGCCGTCGTAAATGGCGTTTGCCACGTCTGTTGCCTCCGCCCGGGTGGGGCGGGGGTTTTTCATCATGGAGTCCAGCATCTGGGTGGCGGTGACCACCTGCTTTCCAGCATGGTAGGATTTCTGGATCAGCTGCTTTTGCAGCACGGGCACGTCCTCAAAGGGAATTTCCACGCCCATGTCTCCCCGGGCAACCATAATGCCGTCCGCCACCCGAAGGATTTCATCGATGTTTTCCACGCCCTCCATGTTCTCGATCTTGGCGATGATATTGATGGTATGGCAGTGGTATTCTTCCAGGATCTTCCGGATTTCCAGAATATCGGCGGCGGAACGGGTAAAGGAAGCCGCGATGAAATCGAAGCCGTTCTCAATGCCGAAAATGATATCGGAGCGGTCCTTTTCGCTGATAAAGGGCATGGAAAGCTTTGTTCCCGGCACGTTGATTCCCTTGTTGTTGGATACCCGCCCGCCGTTTTTCACCTCGCAGACGATATCCGTATCGGAAATATTGCGCGCCTTCATCTCCACCAGCCCATCGTCGATCAGCACCCGGGCCCCTGTCTGCAAATCCCTGGGCAGGTCCTGATAGGTGATGGAGACAATTTTCTCATCGCCCTCCACCTCCCGGGTGGTCAGGGTAAAGGTGTCTCCTTTCTTCAGTTCAATTCCCCCGTCCCGAAAGGACTTGACCCGGATTTCCGGCCCCTTTGTATCCAGAATGGTGGCGATGGGAAGCCCCAGCTCCGACCGCAGCCGGGAAACAGCTTCCAGCTTTTTCCTGGCGTCCTCGTGGGTGCAGTGGGAGAAATTGAACCGGGCGGCGTTCATCCCCCCCAGCATCAGGCGGCGCAGAACGCCCTCGTCATCGGTGGCAGGGCCCAGCGTGCAGATGATTTTTGTCTTTCTCAGCATATCTTTCCCAGCCTTTCTGTATTGAATTTTATCCGCGGTCCTTCAGAAACGCCTGTTTTCCCCGGTGGATCAGCGCCGCGGTCTCTTCCGCTCTGGCAAGATAAATTTCGTCCGGCTCGCCTTCCGGCGACAGAAAATCCTCTTCCAGAAATTCTATGCACTCGTTGAAAGCGGAAAGCGTTACGTCCCATAAAAATTCCCCATATTCCGGCGGCTGTTTCATTTTCTCGTAATAGGCCCGTAAAAAAGCCCGGCGCAGGGAATCTGTCATGTAAAAGGGGAAAGGCTCCCGATTTTCGCCGCCGTGAGAGATCAGCCGGGCCAAGTCCAGCGAATAGGGCATTTCCCCGCCGAATCCCCAGTCGATCAGCACGACCCTTTCCCCGGTGTACAGGGCGTTGTATTGCAGAAAGTCCCCGTTGCACAAAGTCAGCGGACAGGTTCTCTGCCGGTCCAGAAACACCTGATACGCTTCCCCCAGCTCCGGATAATTCGCAAGGCACCCGGCCCTGCGGGTGATCCGCTCCCAGTATTTCTGAAAACGCTCCCCTCCTATTTCCCCGGCGCTTTTGGATCTTCCCCGCCAGAAAGCATTGTGCAAAACGGAAAGGCTCTCCGCCGCTTTTTCCGCAAGCTCCGGGGTAAATTCCCGCAAATCCTCTCCCGGCACATATTCCAAAAGCAGCCAGCAGCTTTTCCCTCTCTGCGCCGCGGCATAAAGCCGGGGAACGGGAAACGCCCCCTGCCCCAGGTAACGGCTGTACAGCTCCGCCTCCGCCGCCGCGCCCTGTTTCAGCACCAGCGGCCGGCCGTTGTATTCCATACGATAAACAGAATATGCACGGTCCGCGCCGCCGCCGTCTTCATGGAACTGCCGGAGGTTTCTCACCGCGCCCGGCTCCAGATTCAGCGCCGCGAAAACGGGCCCCAGCACAGACTGCTTTTCCGGCGGCAGCTCCGCAAGGTAATTGCCTTTTCCCATCTGAAAAGCCCCTTCCATTCTCCCGGCCGCACCCCGTCCGGCAGAAGCTTCTCCTTCGGCGGCGGCCCCCACAGGGCAAAAGAGGGCTCTCCGCCGTTCAGGGCCTCTCCGAGACCGTCTCCTGGGGGTTATTTTATCACACCGGCATCGAACATATGGGAAGCCGGTCCGCCCCCATTCATCAGTGAACAGCCCGGTTGTAATTTTTTATTTATTGTATCACAACCGGCGCTTAAAGTCACCTTCTTTTTACAGCCGGCTTCCCTCATTCCTTTTTCGCAGAAAAGCAAACGAACCGCCTGCAAAATGGGAAAATAGTTTTTTCCCGCTTAAACCCTTTCTGAAAAAATCTGTTTCCAAAAGCTGGAAGGAAATTTTTGCCGTGTTTTTTGAAAAAACCGATTGTATCTCCCGCGTTCTTATGGTATACTGAAAATGTTTATAAACTCGCTTTTATTTGACATAATTTTTGAATTCTGTGAAGGAGTGTATCATTTATGAAAAAAATGAGCCGCAGGCGTCTGGGAAAGCTGCTGAGCACCGCTCTTGCAGCCGCCTTTCTCGTTTCCGCTCTGCCCATGGTCGCGCCAAAGGCTTCCGCCGCCGGCATGAAGGGCGCATACTTCACCAGCGGGACTCCGCCCTTTGCCTATATCATCACCGGCGTCAGGCCGGAGGACAGCGACAATACGGTAAGGCTGTACCAGAACGCCGACATGCAGTCTTACGACGGCTATACCGGGAGCTACACCATTCCTGAACGGGTCTACGACGCCGGGGAGCTGTTCGTAAGCTACGCGGTAACGGAGATCGGCGGCGCGGTGGGAAATTCGATCCCCGGCGCTTTGGAGGGGGTCGCTCTGCAAGGAATCGTCCTGCCGGGCACCGTCACCACTATCGGTTCCAGAGCATTCGCCAACTGTACAAGTCTTTCCGAAATGACCTTCCCCACCTCTGTAACAAGGGTGGCGTCCGATGCCTTTCTCGGCGTATATCTGCAAAAATTGACGCTGGACGTGGCGGCAAGCACCATTTTGACCAGTGAGACCGCTTACACCGCCGGCCGTACCGGCGCCCCGGTGACCCTGCCCCGCCGGATCACGGACCTGACCGTATCCAGCCCCCTGACCGTGGCCGGTCAAGTTGTCATTCCCGGTTCCACAACGATTTCTGACAGCGGCGTCACCGTGCAGCCCGGCGCGTCCCTGACTTTGCAGGGCGATCTGTCCGGCACCGGCGTGATCGAGGTGAGAAACAGCGGCACTTTGATTCTGGAGTCCTCCGCTGCGGCATATCGGGGATCTATCCGGCTGACCGGCGGAGCCTCGCAGTTTACGAACCGCAGCTCGTTCCCCGTTACCGTGCTCAACGCCCAGGGCCGTTCTGTTACCGTGTCCTCCGGCGAGACCTGGATCGGCGAACAGCAGGATACAAACGGGAATGGACCCATCATGAACACACAGCCTCAGATCTCTACAAATTACGGCGGTTCCGTTTCTGTGGAGGAACAGGGCAAAGTCGTAGTGATTTCCGCTTTTGACGGGTACCATGTGGAGGACGTGGTCATCAACGGCCTTTCCATGGGCAATATCACCCGCTATGAATTTGAGTATGCCAGCGAGAAAAACACCGTGGCCGTCACCTTCGCGCTGGGGTCGGGGCAGGTCGGCCCTAATCCCCCAAAGCCCGCGGTTTTCTCAGACATTCCGGACAACGCTTCCTATGCGGAAGCAGTTGCTTTCCTGGCTAACAACGGTATTTTCCAGGGTGTAAGCAGCACCAGCTTTGCCCCCCGTCAGAAAGCGACCCGGGCCATGTTTGTCACGGTTTTAAAGCGTATGGAAATTTACGGGGACGATTTCCGGATCAATTGCGATGAGCCTGTCTATCCCCACGATGTTTCTGAAACCGCATGGTACGCGGAGCCCGTGGGCTGGGCGGCCGGCACTGGCATTTTCCCTGCCGTTAACGGCGTTTTCCTTCCCAACCAGCTGATCACCAGGGAAGAGGCGGCGCTGTGCCTGTACCGCTACACCCACTTGAGAGGCTATGACACCGTGCTGGAGGCAGGACGTTACCATGCCTACAGGGATTCTACCATGCTGCAATCCACTTCCCGTCAGGCCATGGTCTGGGCCGCTACCAACAGGTATCTCAAAACCACCGGCGGGATCCTGGATCCGGCGGGTACCATCACCCGAGCAGAGCTGGCTGAAATGCTGGCCCTTTACCTGAGACTGAACTGATTTTCTTTCCTGCAGAAAAAGCAGAAGTCCGGTATTCGGGCTTCTGCTTTTTTGTTTGATATGCCTAAAAATTTCTCCCTAAACTTTAGAGTAGTTCACAAAAGAAAACGAATCAGATCTATGGTATAATAATTATATATTTGCGGTCGGGCCGTTCATTTGCGAGTTCGAGCGAAGCGGAATCCCGCTTGCCCACCGCAGGTGTGATATAATAGCCGCAGAGCGGCTATTATACAGATTTGAATTTGCCTTGCCCAGTTCTTCGCTTCGCTCAGACGGGCAATCGGCACATTATACCAACGCGCTTCGCGCTTATGGTATAATAGATACTATTGATAATTTATTGATGGAATTTAAGAATCGGAAAGGAAGGGAACACAGCAGCTATGTCCGGTAAGTTTTCGGCGCTGTTTGGCGCCCAGGATATGACCCAGGGCAGCCCTATGGGGAACCTGGTAAGATTTTCTGTCCCTCTGCTGATCGGCAATCTGGCTCAGCAGCTCTACAGCACAGTAGATTCCATCGTAGTGGGAAATTATGTGGGTGACGGCGCGCTGGCGGCGATCGGCGCCAGCGGTCCTATTCTGAACCTACTGCTGGTGCTATTCATGGGTGTGTCTGTAGGCGCAAGCGTCATGGCCTCGCAGTATTTTGGAGCCCGGGACAAAAAGAAGCTGTCCGAAACAGTGGGGACAACGTTTACCGCCACCTTTGTGACGTCTATTCTGATCATGGTGGTAGGTCCGCTGGTCACCCGTCCGGTCATGACTTTGCTTGGCACCCCCGGCGACATTCTGGAAATGTCCTGTACATACATGGTGATCCTGTGCCTGGGATTTTTGGGTAGCGCCTACTACAACGTGATCTCCGGTGTGCTCCGAGGCCTTGGGGACTCCATTATGCCCCTGGTCTTTCTGTTGATCGCCTGCGGTCTCAACATCGGTCTGGATATCTGGTTCGTGGCTGGCTTCCAGTGGGGCATTGCCGGTGTGGCTTGGGCTACCATCATTTCCCAGATGGTGTCCGGCGCACTGTGCATCATACGGCTGGTGACCATGAAAAATGTGGTGGAGCTAAAGATGCGGATGCTGTGGCCCAAAAAGGTGCTGCTGCTCCAGTTGATCCGCTTAGGTCTCCCCAGCGGCCTGACACAGGCAATCTTTTCTTTCGCCATGATCATTGTGCAGACCCTCACCAATTCTTTCGGGACCAACGTCATCGCGGCTAATACGGTGGTGATGCGCGTGGACGGTTTCGCCATGATGCCGAACTTTACCTTTGGAACGGCCATGACTACCTACGCCGGTCAGAACATTGGCGCAAAGCGTATCGACCGGGCGGAGCAGGGTACAAAGAGCGGCCTGAAAATGGGCGTGGGCGTCTCGGTGGTCCTGGTGGCTTTGATCCTGATTTTCGGCCGATATCTCATGGAGATGTTTACCTCCACGCCCGCCGTTATTGAAACCGGCATGCGCATGCTCCGCATTCTGGCAGTAGGGTATGTGGCAATGGCCGTCACACAGATTTTGTCCGGCGTTATGCGGGGCGCGGGGGATACTATGACCCCCATGTGGATCTCCATCATCACAACGGTGGTCGTCCGTGTGCCCATCGCCTACGGTCTGGAATTTATCACCCGTCCCGCCGGCGGCGCCATGGGCTCCGGCAGTCCCGACCCGCTGTTTGTCTCCCTGCTGATTTCCTGGGTCATAGGCGCCCTGCTGACGTTCATCGCCTACCGCCGGGGGAAATGGAAAGAGAAGTCCGTTGTGACTTCACCCGCTCCCTCCGGTCTGGAAGAATTGTCAGAGCTGGAGCCTGATATGCCCTGATTTTAAAGCAGGTTTTGAACCGCAGCGGCCCTTTTAACGGGAAGCAAAAGAGATAAAATCCCACCTTTTTGCAGGAGGGACGGTATGGAAGAAAAACGAAAACGATTCCTGAAGCTTTTTTCCATCGCGCTGGCAGCCGCGGTCCTTACGGCGGTCCTCTGCGCCGTGTTTGCGAACTGGGGTGCTTCCTACAGAGAGCTCCCCGACAGCACAGCTTCGGAATGGAAGACCCCCGAAACAGAAGAGGTCAAGGCCAAGGTGGACGAGATCACAGAGCGGATCCTGTCCGGAAAACAATACGGTTTTGAGGAGCTGCTCTATGTGCTGGACCACGACAGCGAAGCGGGAAAACAGGTGACAGACTACCTGATCGAAGAAGGAAAAGCGCTGTCAGAACCGGAGGCTCCCGAAATCCGCTGACCCGCGCAAAATATGGCAAAAAAATTCCGCCCCCAGCCAGGGCGGTTTTTTATTCGGAGCTTTATCTGTGATACAGCTTGTTGGTCTGATACTGGGGCTCGCAGGTCAGATTCACTCCCAGACGGCGGAAAACATTTTCGTCTACCGGAGAAAGAAGGACCGTGGAATGGGCCTCGCAGCCGCGCAGCAGCGGGAGCTGGCTCATGGCCAGCTCGGCCGTAGGATTGGTGGCCGCGCAGATGGACAGGGCGATCAGGATTTCGTCCGTATGCAGGCGGGGGTTCCGGCTCCCCAAGTGGGTGGTCTTCAGCTTTTGCAGAGGCTCGATGATGATGGGAGAGATCAGATGGATATCCTTCTGGATACCGCCCATGGCCTTGAGGGCGTTGAGCAGGGCCGCGGCGGAAGCGCCCAGCAGTGGTGTGGTCTTCCCTGTGACGATCCTGCCGTCCGGCAGCTGGATCGCCGCAGCAGGCAGACCGGTTTCCCTGGCCCGTTCCAGGGCCGGAGAGATCACTGCCCGGGTATCGGGGGAAACATCGGACTGGTTCATCAAAAGCTCCAGCTTGTACACTGTGTCATCGCCGCCGCAGCCCCGGCGCTGCTCACATCTCGCCTTGTAATACCGGCGGACGATCTCCTGCCGGGCCGCTTCGCAGCAGACTGCATCGTCCATGATGCAGCTGCCCGCCAGGTTTACTCCCATATCCGTGGGGGATTTATAGGGGGACTCCCCCATGATCTTTTCCAAAATGGCGTTTAAAACCGGGAAGACCTCCACGTCCCGGTTGTAATTGACAGCCGTTTCTCCGTGGGCTTCCAAATGAAACGGGTCGATCATGTTCACATCATTCAGATCTGCAGTGGCGGCCTCATAGGCCAGGTTTACTGGGTGCTTTAAGGGCAGGTTCCAGATGGGGAAGGTCTCAAATTTGGCGTAGCCCGCCTGCACCCCCCGCACATATTCGTGATAAAGCTGACTCAGACAGACGGCCATTTTCCCGCTGCCCGGGCCGGGCGCGGTGACCACCACCAGAGAGCGGCTGGTCTCCACATACTCATTTTTACCAAAGCCCTCGCTGCTGACGATCAGAGGAATATTGGAGGGGTATCCGGGAATGGAATAATGACGGAACACCTTGACTCCCAGGCCCTCCAGCCGCTTTTGAAAAGCTTCCGCCGCAGGCTGGGCCGCATACCTGGTCAGCACCACGCTGCCCACATACAGACCGATCTCCCGGAAGGAATCGATGAGCCGGAGCACGTCCATATCATAGGTGATCCCCAGGTCGCCCCGGACCTTGTTTTTTTCAATATCGGAGGCGTTGATGACAATGACGATCTCCGCCTGATCCTTCAGCTGCAGCAGCATTTTCACCTTGCTGTCCGGTTGAAAGCCCGGCAGCACCCGGGAAGCGTGATAATCGTCAAACAGCTTTCCCCCGAATTCCAGATACAGCTTTCCGCCAAACTGCCTGATCCGTTCCCGGATATTTCGAGATTGAGCTTCCAGATATTTTTCGTTGTCAAAGCCTGCGCACATGCTCCTCATTCCCCCTGATGATGGCAAAGCCGTCATTTTGATCATTTTGCAGTCTTTATACCATAAGCGCTGAAAGCGCGTTGGTATAATGTGTCCATCGGCCGTCTGAGCGAAGCGAAGAACTGGCCGGGACAAATTTAAATCTGTATAATAGCCGCTCTGCGGCTATTATACCACACCTGCGGTGGGCAAACGGGATCCCGCTTCGCTCAAACCCGCAAATGAACAG
>CAZXLM010000077.1:0-7932 GCA_964642055.1 uncultured Acutalibacter sp.
GAACGGAATCATGGATACCCTGCGGAAAGCGCCGCCCGCGGAGATTGCCGGAGAAAAGGTCATCGGGCGCAGCGATTATCTGGAATCTGTTTCCTTCGGGGACAAAGAGGGGAAAATCGACCTGCCGAAATCCAATGTGCTGGAGTACCGGCTGGAAAACGGCTGCAAGCTTATCGTACGTCCCTCCGGCACAGAGCCGAAAATCAAGATCTATCTTTCCGGCAAGGGTAAAACCCGCGCTGAAAGCGAAGCCGTCATTGAAAAGATGAAGGCCGCCGTACCGGGACTGCTGGGAATTTAGTTGTTAGTTATGAGTTGTTAGTAGTTAGAACGGGCCCAGCCAAAAGGCTGGACCCGTTTTGATATGCGGAAAAAAGCAAGGCATAAAACGCCCCCCGGGCCGGTAGGCAGGAGAGGGGAATTACCGTCTGCCGCCGGCGCCGGGACCGTTGATGGGGCCGCCCTTAAACACGGAAAGCTGGCGCATAATACCCACGGCCTTTTCCTCACCCTTTTTCTTCCGTCCCAGAAGGAGCCAGAGCAGGAAAACCAGAGTCCCAAAAATGGCGGTCAGACAAATGACGCCGAGAAGGAAAGGCCAGACTGCGGAAAAGAAAGCGCCAATCGAAGCAAGCATGCTCTTCACTCCTCTTTTGAATTGTTAAATATTCGACGATCTTTATGGTATCTATAGTATATGCTGGAAAACAAGCCTTGTCAAGATATAAAAACTACAAATAATAATTTACAATATTAGGTGCTTTAACTATAGATACAAAGCTTACAGGGAAGAATATTTTTGCGAAACTGCTTTCTATCGTATAATCAGGCAGGGCGGATTTCCCCGAATTACTTTTTAAAAAAGTTTTCTCCAAAATGAAAAAATCCCGGTCCTTTAACCGTGTTAAGAGTGAAGGGAGATGAAGAGATGGTTTCACCTGGTACCGATGAGATGATCGAAAGAATCGTCACGGAATACAGCCCCATGCTTCTGCGCCTGGCCTGTACCCGGCTGAGTTCGCCCGCCGACGCGGAGGACGCTGTACAGGAGGTGTTTTTGCGGCTGATATCCTCGCCTGTTGTGTTTCGGGACGCCGAACACGAGAAAGCTTGGCTGATTCGCGCCACCCTTCACCGTGCCGGCGACATTCGCCGCCGGGCGGAGCGGAAAAATGTTCCCCTGGAGGACGCCGCAGAAATTGCGGGGCCGGAGATCCTGGAGACGGATTACATGCTGAAAGCGGTTCGTCTCCTGCCGAAAAAATACGGCGCTGTTTTGTATCTCCATTATTATGAGGGGTATTCCGCAAAAGAGATAGGAAAGCTGCTGGGTCTGCCCGCTTCCACCGTGGGCACCCGGCTGGCCCGTGGTCGGGAACGGCTGCGTAAAATCTTAAAGGAGGATGCTTATGAACTGGGAGAATTACCGGCACGCCATTGACAGCATATCCTTTTCTTCTGATTTTCAGGAACGCACCATAGCGCTGCTTCGCCGGACCGTCTGCGGAGAACAGAAAAAGGAGAAATACACCATGAAACACAAAAAAGTTTGGAGAGCCGCCATGGCCGTGGCATGTGCGGCTGTACTCACCGTGTCCGCCTATGCCGCCGTGCAATGGCTTACGCCCGCCCAGGTGGCGGATTACGTGAAAGAACCCGGAATTGCCGAGGCTTTTTCCAATGAGGACGCTGTGCTGATGGACGAGACCCGGGACGTGGGGGAATATAAAGTCCACCTGCTGGGCACGGTTTCCGGCCAGGGGCTGTCCGTTCTGAATCCCGACGCGGAACAGAGCCACACCTATGTGGTGCTGGCTGTGGAGCGTCAGGACGGCAGTTTGGTAACGCTGGACGAAATGACCGGTTACCAGCTGCTGCCCATGGTAGCTGGGCAGGACGAGAGCACAGCAGAGGAATTGTTCAGTCAGCGGTCCGTCACATATTTTGAGCTGGACGGAAAGGTCTATTGGTTGTGGGACATGGAAACGCTGGAGAAATATGCGGACAGGACCGCCTATCTTGCTTTCTATCAGGGCATTGCTCCCTCCATGTTCACCATGGCGGAGGACGGAAGCTTCTCTGTCAAAGAGGATTCTACAGAGCCCTGTACGCTGTTTACTCTGCCATAAACGAAAAGCCGCCAAAAACAGAAAAGGGAACGGGCCAAGCGCCCGTTCCCTTTTTTGTTAGTCAGTATCTAAGACTGGGTATCGAAAAAAATAGAAATCGTTTCCCTCCATGGCGTCTGTTTTCCGGAAGCCGTGGCTTTCATAAAACCGAGCGGCCCGGCGGTTATCCCGATGAACGCCACAGGCAATAGGACGCACACCAAATTCCTGGTAAATGCGGGAAATAGCGTCTTCCAGCACCTTCCCGCCAATTCCCTGGCTTCGGAACCGGGCGTCCAAAATAAAGCCCATCAGGCGGTAAAAGGGACTTTTCTGCATTTCCGCCGGGTCTGTTTCCCATTTCAAAGCCTCTCCCAGCAGAATCAGGCCGATATAATCAGTTCCATATTTTATGGCGTAGGTATGCCCAATGCAGCGGTGCGAAAGCCCATATTGGGTAAGTTCCCAGATGGTATCAACGGTGTCGACAAATGCTTCGCTGATATCCTCCCGGCGAATTTTCCGGACAGCTTCCAGATTCTGTTCGTTCAGAAGCTCCAGGGAAAGCTCCGGACAGCTCATTCCGTGGATCCCTTTCCAATTTCCGCGATCTTCAAAGCGGGAGCTGCGATATATTTATTGCACAGCGGCAGCAGGGGACCGGTTCCGAAAGCCATGATCAGCGTTCCCAGGCCCACCGTTGCGCCGCAGAAAAAGCCGATGGCTACGCAGGTCACGTCGCTGATGATGCGCCACCAGCGGAAGGGGATTTTCGTCCGGTTTGGCACGATAAAGGAAAGGCAGTCATAGGGGGCCATGCCCAGGTTCGACGTGACATAAAATGAACAGCCCAAAAGCTGGAAGAGCACGCCGCCCAGGGTGAACAAAAGCCTTACGCCAATAGAGAAGCTTTCAGCAGGAGGCAGCACAGCAGTCAGGACCTTCCCACACACGTCGGCTGAGAAGCCCACCAGAAACATATTTCCAAGAGTACCCAGCCCCAGCATGGAGCGGTCGAGAAAAAAGACAAGGAGCAGCATCACGCTGTTGAATATAACCTGCCAGGTCCCGAAGCTCAACCCCAGTCTGGAAGAAACGCCCAGGTTCATGGTGGAAAATGGATCAGCCCCCATGGCGCCCAGAACAAACAGCGCCACGCCGCAGCCCATGACGATAACGGAAACCAGCATGGCAAAAATGCGCCTTGGCAGCCTCTGCCCAGCATATTTCCCGGTATATTTCAGAAATTTCCGCCTATTCATGGGTGCGCACCTCAAATTCTACAGTGTTTCAAACAGAATCCCCAGCGTGTTTGGCCCGCAGTGGGAGGAGATCGTACAGCTGGCGTTTGTGGCGTGTATTTCTTTAAACTCCATGGTATTTTGAATGGTTTTCCGCACCAGCTCCAGGTTTTCCGGGTCGATGGAGGAATAGGTGATGAAAATGTGGTCCCGCTTGATATCGGGATATTGGGAAAGCTTGTCCCGAACGTACATGGGCAGAACCTTTTGAAGGCTGCCGCGGTATTTCTTTCCCACACTCATACTGCCGTCGGAATTGTTGACCTCAATGCAGGGCTTCAAATTCAGCAGATTGGCTCCCACAGCGGCAACAGTGGAGCAGCGTCCTCCCGCCCGCATAAAGTCCAATGTATCCAGAATGAAACTGGCGTGGCATTTGGGCCGCAGCGCTTTGATCTCCTCGGCGATCTGCGCCGCCGGCATGCCGGCGCGAATGCGCTCGCCAGCCTCGATGATCTGCAGGGAAATGCCGGTGGAAAGGCTGAAGCTGTCTATGGGATATACATGTCCGTTCAGGGCTTTTGCCGCCAGTACGCAGTTTTTATGGGCGCTGGAGATCGCCCCGCCCAGATTCAGGTGGATCACTTCATAGCCCTGCTCCACCCAGGGCCGGAAATAGTCCACATACTCGTCCACATTGATGGCCGCTGTGCGCGGCAGGGCCTTTCTGGCATAATAGGCCTCAAAAATTTCCTTCACCGTGATATCCACATTGTCCTGGTAGTCTCGCTCTTCCAGAATGACATGGAAGGGATAATAATGCACGTCGTACCGGGCTTTCAGCTCTTCGCCCAGATCACAGGTGCTGTCCGCGCTCAGAATGATTTTCTGTTTCATCGTTTTACCACCCATATTTCAAAATAAAGAACTGTTCCCTGCGTTTCTGCCGTAAGGATCTACCGATTGGCGGGCGCCAGAGTGTGCGCCGCAGGCCTTTTGGGCGCTTCGGAAGCGCTTTCGGCAGTTTCCCGGGCTACTGCCAGCATGAGCTTGATGCGATTTTCCTGATTGACCTTGGTGGCGCTGGGATCGTAATCGATAGGCACGATATTGGCCTGGGGGTAAACGCTTTTCACCTTGCGGATCATGCCCTTGCCCACGATATGATTGGGCAGGCAGCCGAAGGGCTGGGTGCAGACCACGTTCCCGTAGCCGCTTTCAATGAGTTCCATGACCTCCGCCGTCAGAAGCCAGCCCTCCCCCATTTTACAGCCGTAGCCGATGACCTCTCCGGCAAGTTCCTTCAAATGAGCGTAAGGGGCGGGCGGCGTGAACTGGGGGTGCTTTTTCACGGCGGCGATCAGGTCGGCCTCAAATTTGGTAAAATACCATTTCAGCACGGTGCACAGCTGCTTTTTAGCCTGATTCCCGCCATACAGCCGGATATCCTCCAGCCGGTTATCCACCTTAAAGATCATAAAGCCCAGGATCCCGGGAACCATCACCTCGCACTCCTGCTCAAACAGGAACTGTTCCAGGCCGTTGTTGGCCAGGGGGGAGTATTTCACATAGATCTCGCCTACGATCCCCACCTTTGTTTTCACCACGTCCCGTCGTTCGATCTCGGCAAAGGACTGTACAATGCGGTCAAAATATTCCCGTACCTCGTGCTGGGAAAAAGCCCTGCCCTGCTCAAACAGCTTTGTCAAAGTCAGGATCCAGTGCTCCACCAGGGCGTCGCTGGCCCCCTCCATGACCTCGTAAGGCTTCACCTGATTTTTCAGAAGCATCAGCAGGTCGCCGTAGGTCAGAGCCGCAATAGCCCTGCGCAGCAGGGGCAGGGTGATCTGAAAGCCGGAATTCCTTTCCAATCCCGAAAGGTTCAGAGAAATGACGGGAATGTAGTCCAGGCCGTCCTTTTTCAGGGCTTTCCGCAGAAGGTGAATGTAGTTGGAGGCCCGGCAGCCGCCGCCGGTCTGGGTCATGATCAGGGCTACCTTGTGCAGGTCGTATTTGCCGCTGTGCAGCGCGTGCATCAGCTGGCCGATGGACAGCAGCGCCGGGTAGCAGGTGTCGTTGTGGACGTATTTTAAGCCTTCGTCCACGATCTCCCGGCCCGTGGTGCGCAGCAGATCGATGTGATAGCCGTAGCTTTGCAGCACGTTTTTGATCAGTTCAAAATGAATGGGCGCCATGTTGGGGGTAATGATGGTGTAGTCCTTTTTCATTTCCCTGGTAAATTCCACCCGGTTTTTTTCATCAGCCATTGGAAGTCGCCTCCGTACCAAGTTCCAGGGCCGCAAACAGGCTGCGAAGCCTGATCCGCACGGCCCCCAGGTTTGTGATCTCGTCTATTTTGATCTGGGTGTAGATCCTGTCTCCGCTTTCCAGAATGGAGCGGACCTCGTCTCCTGTGATGGCGTCCACGCCGCAGCCGAAAGAGACCATCTGTACCAGATTGATACGCTTGTCGCCGCTTTGGGCCACATATTTGGCGGCGGAATACAGGCGGGCGTGATAGGTCCACTGGTTCAGGACGGTGGTTGGGAATTTCTCTATCAGACAGCTGACGGAGTCCTCCGTGACCACCACCGCGCCGCACTCGCAGATCAGCTTGTCGATGCCGTGGTTTATCTCCGGATCCAGATGATAGGGCCTGCCGGAAAGCACTATGACGGGCAGATTTTTTTCTTTTGCCAATTCCAGATACTCCCGGCCTTTTTTCTGAATACGGTCCATATAAGACTCGTATTCCGCGTAGGCGGCGTCAGAGGCCGCCTTGACCTCTTTTTCAGAGATCGCCGGTTTCCCGGGAGAAGCGGGGAAATACTTGTTCAAAATGGCATGCATCTTTCTGGGGAAATCCTTCCGCCTGTGAAGGCCCACATAGTCGTAAATAAACTTTACATCTTCCAGGGCGGCGATGTTGGCGTCCAATACCTCCGGGTAGTAGGCCACCACCGGGCAGTTGTAATGGTTGTCGCCCTTATGCTCATTCAGATTGTAGCTCATACAGGGGTAGAAAATAGCGTCCGGCTTCATTTCCAGCAGAGCTTCGATATGGCCGTGCATCAGCTTTGCGGGGTAGCAGACCGTGTCGGAGGGAATGGTGTGCTGTCCCCGGAAATACAGCTTTCTGTCAGACTCCGGGGAATGGACGACCTGGAAGTCCAGTTTCGTGAAAAAGGTGTGCCAGAAGGGGTAAAGCTCAAACATATTCAGTCCCATGGGAATTCCAATGACACCCCGCTTTCCCATGCCGGGCGCATAGGAGGACAGAAGCTGCTTTTTGTAGTCGTAAAGGTTATATTGGGCGGTGGAGCTGTGCTTTTGCAGGGGCCTGTCGCAGCGGTTCCCTGCGATGTAGCGGGCGCCGTTGGCAAAGCTGTTCACCGTCAGGCGGCAGTGGTTCTGGCAGCCGCTGCAGGTCACCGCTTTGACCTCGTGGGTAAAGCTTTCCAGCGCCGCAGCGTCCAGAATATTGCTTTTTTCCCGGCTGTCCCGTTTTTCCTTGGCATAAAGGGCCGCGCCGTAAGCGCCCATCAGGCCGGAAACGGAGGGGCGGGTCACATTTTTTCCGATCTCTTTTTCAAAGGCCCTGAGCACCGCGTCGTTGAGGAACGTGCCGCCCTGGACCACGATATGGTCCCCCAGACTTTTGGCGTCCGTGACCCGGATCACCTTGTAGAGGGCGTTTTTCACAACGCTCATGGAAAGGCCCGCGGAAATATTCTCAATGGAGGCCCCGTCCTTCTGGGCCTGCTTCACGGAGGAATTCATAAACACCGTGCAGCGGGAGCCCAGGTCCACAGGGCTGTCGGCGAACAGGCCGCATTTGGCGAAGTCCGCCATTTCATAACCCAGAGCCCCGGCGAAGGTCTGCAAAAAAGAGCCGCAGCCGGAGGAACAGGCCTCGTTTAAGAAGATGTTGTCGATAGCCCCGTTTTTGATCTTGAAGCATTTGATGTCCTGACCGCCAATGTCGATAATAAAATCCACGTCCGGCTCAAATTTCCGGGCGGCGGTAAAATGGGCGATGGTTTCCACCACGCCCAGGTCAAGGCCGAAAGCGTTTTTGATGATCTCTTCACCGTAGCCGGTGGAAGCGGAGGAACAGATCACAATGTCCGGGAACTTTTTGTACAGGTCCCGGAGAAATTCCCGGACCAGGGGCACGGGGTTGCCGGAATTAGGCAGATAACGGGAGAAGATGATCTCCTCCCGCTCGTTTACCGCCACGGCTTTTACCGTGGTGGAACCGGCGTCGATACCCACATAAGCCCGCTTGTCCGGCAGCAGGTCCGCGTCTGTGGGAATGCTGTCCGCCAGGTGGCGTTTCGTAAATTCCTCGTATTCCGCTTCGTTTTGGAACAGCGCCTCGCTGCTCTGATAGCGGTGGCTGGAGCTGTAGTTCCGAATGCGCTCCGTGACCTCCCCAAGGTCAAATTCTTCGCTGGTCTCGCTCATGGCGGCGCCGGCGGCCACATAGTAAAGGGAATTTTCCGGGCACACGCCGGAAACTCCCAAAATCCTGTCGAAAGCGGCCCGCAGCTGGGAAAGGAAGGTCAAAGGCCCGCCCAGAT
>CAZXLM010000078.1:0-7675 GCA_964642055.1 uncultured Acutalibacter sp.
CTGCTGCCCATAGGCGTACACATGGCTCATCACGTCGTGACGGACTTCCTTTTCCCTTGCCTCCGCCACCTCGTAATTGATATCCTCTGCGTGGGCTTTTAATTCCTCCACCTGCTCCTTTGTCACGGGCAGGCCCAGTTCCATTTCCGTTTCCGCCAGGGCGATCCACAGCTTCCGCCAGGTGCGGAATTTCATGTCCGGGGAAAACAGGTATTTCATTTTCCTGTCCGCGTATCTTTGGGACAGGGGGGATTCATAAACGTCTCTCGCCATGAACAAACCAACCTTTCAAAAGTTTCAGCATAGAGCGGCCCGCAGGCCGCCACAACGGAAAAGGGCTCCGGTGGAGCCCTTTTGGAGTTTACTGTAGTCCGATTCGCTTCATCATTTCCTCATAGGCTTCTTCCACACCGCCCATGTCCCTGCGGAAACGGTCCTTATCCAGCTTTTCGTGGGTATTCACGTCCCAGAAGCGGCAGGTATCCGGGGAAATTTCGTCTGCCAGAATGATCTTTCCGTCGGAGGTTTTCCCAAACTCTATTTTAAAATCTATCAGGTCCACGCCGACGCCCTTGAAAAACTCCACCATCAGACCGTTTATTTTCAGACTCATGGCGGCGATCTCGTCCAGCTCTTCACCGGTGGCAAGATCCATGGCGAGAATGTGATAATCGTTCACCATGGGGTCGCCCAGCTCATCGTTTTTATAGCTGTATTCCAATACAGGCGTTTTCATGGGAGTGCCCTCCGGCAGGCCCAGCCGCTTTGACAGGCTTCCGGCGGCGGTGTTGCGCACAATGACCTCCAGAGGCACGATGGTCACTTTTTTTACAGCGGTCTCGCGCTCGTTCAGTTCCTCTACAAAATGGGTGGGGATCCCCTGCTTTTCCAGCAGCCGGAACATGAAATTGGACATGCGGTTGTTCACCACGCCCTTGCCTGTGATAGTGCCCTTTTTCAGACCGTTGAACGCGGTGGCGTCGTCCTTATAGGAGACGATATAGACCTCCGGGTCCTCAGTTCTGTAAACCTTTTTTGCTTTACCTTCGTAGAGCAGCTCCTTTTTCTGCATAACCAAAACCTCCGTCCGCCGAGTCGGCAGGCTCCCTTTCTCCAGAATTTGTTTTTCCCATTTTGGCCCTGAAAACCGGCTCCGATCATTGCAGACCCATTTTCCAGCCAAAACCCAAGGTTATTTTACCTGAACCGCCGCCCGCTGTCAAGAAAAAGCGTGGGCTCTCCTCTATTCAGATTTCATAGAACAGCGGCACAGGGGAAGCTCTTTTTTGAACAGATAGGAATTTTTTCTGTTTTTCCTTGTAAATTCGTTCGCGGTGTGGTAAGATAACACATATCATTTGCAAGATAAGAATAACGAACTTGCAGAATTGGAGGGAAAACCATGTCTTATGTCGGCAAACAGCTTGAAATTTTGAAACAAAAGAACTCGAACGAACCAGAATTCATTCAGGCCGCTACAGAAGTACTCACCTCTCTGGAGCCCGTGATCCAGGCGAACCCCAAGTATGAGGAAAACGGCATTCTGGAACGTATTACCGAGCCGGAGCGCCAGATCATCTTCCGGGTGCCCTGGGTGGACGACAGCGGAAAGGTCCAGGTCAATCGGGGCTTCCGAGTACAGTTCAATTCCGCTATCGGCCCCTACAAGGGCGGCCTGCGGCTTCACCCTTCTGTAAACCTGGGCATCATCAAGTTCCTGGGCTTTGAGCAGATCTTCAAAAACTCCCTGACCGGCCTGCCCATCGGCGGCGGCAAAGGCGGCTCCGATTTCGACCCCAAGGGAAAGTCTGATCGGGAGGTCATGGCTTTCTGCCAGAGCTTTATGACCGAGCTGTTCCGCCATATCGGCGCAGACACCGACGTGCCCGCCGGGGATATCGGCACCGGCGCCCGGGAGATCGGCTACATGTTTGGCCAGTACAAGCGTCTCCGCAACAGCTTTGAGGGCGTGCTCACCGGTAAGGGCCTCAGCTACGGCGGCTCTCTGGCCCGAACAGAAGCCACAGGTTACGGCCTGCTGTACTTCACAAACGCCATGCTGAAAAAGAACGGCATCGATCTGAAGGGCAAGACCGTGGCCATTTCCGGCGCGGGCAACGTGGCTATTTACGCTGCTCAGAAGGCCGAGGAGCTGGGCGCAAAGGTCGTCACCCTGTCCGACTCCACCGGCTGGGTCTACGATCCCGACGGCATCGATGTAATGGCCGTCAAGGAAATCAAGGAAGTAAACCGCCAGCGCCTGACCGAATACAAAAAGTACCGGCCCAATTCCGAGTATCACGAGGGCAAGGGCGTTTGGACTGTGAAGTGCGACATCGCTCTTCCCTGCGCCACTCAGAACGAGCTGAACGCCGACGACGCCAAGACTCTGATCGCAAACGGCGTGCTGGCCGTGGCCGAGGGCGCCAACATGCCCACCACGCTGGAGGCCACCAAGCTTTTGCAGGAGGCCAACGTGCTGTTCGCTCCCGGCAAAGCCGCCAATGCCGGCGGCGTGGCCACCTCCGCTCTGGAAATGTCTCAGAACAGCCAGCGGCTTTCCTGGACCTTCGAGGAAGTGGACCAGAAGCTCAAGGGTATCATGGAGAACATCTTCTTGAGCGCCGACCAGGCAGCGGAAGCCTTCGGACACCCCAGAAACTATGTGATGGGCGCGAACATTGCCGGCTTCCAGAAGGTGGCAAACGCTATGCTGGCCCAGGGCGTCTGCTGAAGTAGTTGTCAGCTGTGAGTTGTTAGAAAAGGGATCGCTTCCCGTATGCGGAGCGATCCCTTTTCGCATGAAAATTTCTTATAAAAAGAGCGTTCAAATCAAACATTTATAAAGAAATTTAAGAGAGAAAAAAGCGGAGCAGAAGGGAAACTCCAGCCGGAGGTCAAGCCGCACTTTTTCTTGCTTACGGCTTTCCGGAGTGATATAATAGAAATGCTAAATAATGGCAGGAGGCTTATTATGGACGATCTAAAGCGCAGGAAGAAAAATCTTATCATGTTTCCGCTGGGCACAATAGGCCGTGACATGGAGTATTATCTCTTCACAAGCTGCATTATGACCTTTGTTCTCTTCACACGCAATTTGACCAGCGCGCAGTTTGCCGCAATAACCATTATCGTTGTGGCCGCGAGGGTATTCGATGCGCTCAACGATCCCATCATGGGCAACATAATCGAGCGCACACGCACACGCTGGGGCAAGTTCAAGCCCTGGCTGGCCATCGGAATACTTTCGACAAGCATTGTTGTATACCTTGCCTTCAACGTAGGGCTTCAGGGCTGGGGTTTCGTATGGTTCTTCGGCATCATATACTTCATGTACTCGATCACATTTACCATGAATGACATCTCCTACTGGGGCATGGTGCCCGCGCTGTCGTCGAACGCTGACGCGCGCAACCAGTTCACATCCCGCGCAACACTGTTTGCCGGTATAGGCAGCACTCTCGCAAGCGTCCTGATCCCCATGCTCACCGTAGGCGAAAACGCTATAGGCGGCAGCACTACGACCGCCTACGGCATCATAGCGCTGGCTATCTGTATCCTCGCACCGCTTTTTATGTGCTTTACCATATTCGGCGTGCGCGAAAAACGGGAATACACCGACGCGCCGCCGGTAAGCTTCAAAAAAATCTGGAAAACCATCACCGGCAACGACCAGCTTCTCTGGATCAGCCTTATTTTCCTGATCCAGCAGATCGGCAACGGGCTTATTATCGGCGGCTTGGGCTCAACATACATCTATTTTGACTTTGGCTATAACGGCGGACTGTTCTCACTGTTTTCCATCGTTGGAATGTCCGTTACCGCTTTTCTCATGATCTTATACCCTGCCATTTCCAGAAGGATAAAGCGCAAAAAGCTTTTGAGCGTTCTTGCCGTGATATCCGTTCTGGGCTATGCTGTGATGCTTCTGGCGGGGCTTTTCCTGCCTTCTAAAATGCCGAAATTCTGGGCGGTGGTCATCGGCTATATGCTTTCAAACTTTGGCCAGTACGGCTTCTACCTTGTTATGATGATATCGATCATCAATACCGTTGAATACAACGAATACACCACCGGACACCGCGATGAGGCCATCATCGCCTCCCTGCGCCCGTTTCTTACGAAGCTTTCCTCCGCACTTATTATCCTTATCACCAATATCAGCTACATCATTTTCGGAGTTACGGACTACACGAACCGCATTTCAGATCTTGAGAATCAGTGCGCACGGAACATGATAACCGAAGCGGACAAAATAAATTTGATAGACGGTGTGATAAGCGGCATCGCATCGTGGCAGACGCTTGCTCTTCTACTGTGCATGGCGATTATTCCATGTGCTCTGATGCTGACGTCCTATGTGCTGTACAAAAAGCGCTATAAGCTGGACGAAGACGAATACGTACGCATATGCGCCGAGCTTGAGGCGAGAAAGGCAAAGGCATGAGTATCACAAGGCTCGCGCTCAGGTTTGCCGCTCCCCTGCCGCGCATTGAAAGCTTTGAGCGCTATCTGTTCATCGGCCCGCACCCCGATGATATTGAGATCGGTGCGGGCGCTACCGCGGCAAAGCTTACCGCCGCAGGCAAAAAGGTCTGCTTTCTCATATGTACAGACGGACGCTTCGGCTCTGCCGATATCGGGCCGGAGAAACTTGTCGCCATGCGGCGTAAGGAGGCCCGCGCCTCGGCTGCGGCTCTCGGCGTGGAGGACGTCAGGTTTCTTCCATTCAGCGATGGCGGGTTTTATGATAACCGCAAGCTGGTGTCAGGTATTGCCGAGACTGTTGGAGACTTTAGACCCGACGTGATTTTCGCGCCGGACTGCTGCGTATCGAGCGAATGCCACCCTGACCACCTAAACGTTGGCAAAGCCGCGGCGGAGATCGCCTGCATGGCGCCATATGCCCGGCTTATGGCTGAGCACGGCGCTCAGCCGGCTCCTGTAAAAGCTATTGCATATTACATGACGGCAAAGCCGAACCGCTTTGTAAAGACCTCGTCCGCACTGCTGAAAAAGCAGTTCTCGGCTGTCTTTGACTGCCACATGAGCCAATTTCCCTCCGGCAGCAGCGAAGGTAAAGCCATTTCTACATACCTTCGGCTGCGTTCGATAGATTTCGGCCTGCGCAGGCTGTGTGGACACGCGGAGGGCTTTCGCGTTCTCGGCGCAACGCAAATGCACTGCCTTCCCGAAGCGGGGGATTGAAAATACAGCAACGGCCTTCCTTTTGAGGAATAGGAAAAGCCCGGCTGCCAAAAGCCCGGCTGCCAAACGACGGCAGCCGGGCTTTTTTCGTGGTATTCAGTTTGGAAACGCTTCATTGCTTCAGCAGCCGGTACAGAAAGGCCGCCATCTGTCCCCTTGTACAGGGGGCGCCAGGGCTGAAGGTGGTTTTCGAGGTCCCGCAGGTGATCCCGCTTTGCACAGCCCACTTTACAGCGCCGCTGTAGTAAGCGCTGCCGGGAACATCGGAAAACGGCTGTGAGCCGCCGGGTTCGGGTGATCCGGAATATCGGTACAGGAAGGCCGCCATCTGCCCTCTGGTGCAGGGGGCTTCCGGGGAAAATGTTTCCGGGCTCGTTCCGACGGTGATCCCCTTTTCCACCGCCCACAAGACAGCCTTATAATAATAGTCCTCTTTCCGCAGGTCGATAAACCCACAGCTTGTGAGCGAGGGTTCCGGACCCCCTGCCGCCCGCCATAGGAAAGCCGCCATTTGTCCCCTTGTGCAGGGGGCATTGGGGCTGAAAGCGGTTTCTGAAGTTCCGCTGGTGATGCCGCTCTCCGCCGCCCAGCAGACAGCCACATAATAGTAATCGCTTTCCTTCACGTCCTGAAAGCGGAGAGATGGAGCAGGCAGCGGGCCGGGGTCCGGCTCGGGGGACAGCTCCGGCGTGGGAACGGGAGCAGGCGTTGGCTGCGGCACAGGCTCAGGAGTGGGGACGGGAGTAGGGCTCTGCACCGGTGTGGGAGCTGAAGTTGGTGAAGGGATAGGGGTTGGCGTGGGAGCAGGCGTGGGGGTCGGCGAAGGGATAGGGGTTGGCGTAGGGCTCGGCTCTTCCTTTTCCCCCAGCGTAGTAAACCCCTTGATACGGATCGCCTGCAGCTGCCTGCTGTAGACGCCGTCCCGAGCACGATAGCTTCCCGGTGAGCTGTCCTGAGACAGGCGCAGCACAGGGGAACCGCTTCCCCTGACTGTGACCACTATACTGAAATAGCTGCCCTCTTTCAGCCTCACCCTTTGCGGAAGCGGCACGGTACCATAGCCCGGGCGCTCCAGCGTTTCGGAGGCGACCGCTTTTCCAAAAGCCAGGGCGCCGCTTTCCGGGTCCGCCGGGTCTGTGAGCTCCGTATAAATCTTTACTTCAAAAGCAGCATTGGAGCCGCTTTGATAAGCCGCCTGCACCGCCTCCAGATATTCCGGCCGCTCCTCCGTTCCCTTTTTAGCCTGAAACACATTGGCCCCGGTAGTGACCTTCATCGAGACCGCCAAGCCGAAATCCTCCGCGGAGCAATCGTAGAAATAATTGTATTCGTATTTTTCCTTTGCCTCATAGGAAAAGGCCCAGGTATCAGAAGTGATGGCGTTGTCGTAAGAAAGCCAAAAGTAAGGCAGGGAGCTGTAGCTGTTTTTGACGAGCCACCCACCGTTTTGCGACGCGCCCTTGGGAGAAAACAGCTCTGCCGGAATGGTGTCGTCCCAGCCGATGATGGTGCAGGCATGGGGACTGGAACCGCTGCCGGATTCTCCCCGGGGATTGTAGTATTTCGTTTCCCGCAGATTGTTGTAAGAGGCTGTCACCGCGCCGTATTCCGCAATGGCCCGCTTTGTTTCCGCAATAGCGGCGGCAGGCTGCATACCGTAGGTGTAGATCTGCTCGGCAGTGGAAAGCCGGTACGCGGAGGTCTCATAGACATTGGCAATATTCCCCCCGCCCACCTTGACCGGGGCGCACCATTGGGAAAACAGAGAGGGCGTCAGGCTGACGCTTCCGGAAGCGTGGAGATAATCGCCCATGCCTGTAGCTTCCCCCTTGGTATTCCCCAGCGGGTCCGGACCCCGGCTGTGGCGGGCCTGAGCCAGAAGCTCCGGAGAAAGGCGAAGGTCGCCAGGGCTTACGCTGGAGTCTATCCCGCTGCGGTGAATGGAAATTTCCGAAGCGGTAACGGGCGCGTAGCACCAGCAGATATTGGTATCTCCCTGATCCTTGACCGGCGGCACGATACCGTAATTCCGGCTGTCGAACCGGGAAAGCTTTGCCACCCGCTTTGGGTCCGCCGCCCGAAGCTCCGCTAAATTCTGAGGCGCGTCCGCTTCTGGCACACCAACGGTCGGTTCTGTATAACCGCCCACAGGCTGATCTGGAATGGAACCGGCAGGGCCCACTTCAAAGACCGCCGTAACTGTTTCCGCCTGGCCTTGGCCGCAGGTCACGGTAATTTCCGCAGCATAACTGCCCTCCGGTAAACCGGCCTTCGGCTGAAGCAGATAATCTTCACTTGTCACGCCGCCGAACAGCCAGATAGCTCCTTCCGGCTTTTGGAGAAGAAAGCTGTCTCCGCTTATGGAAACATCGAGATTGGTTAGCACAGCCGGCCCGGTATTTCGCAGGACGATCGGCTGCGCTTCCGGCTGACTGTAGCCCTCCGCCACAGGGGCAAAGCGCGGCGG
>CAZXLM010000079.1:0-7562 GCA_964642055.1 uncultured Acutalibacter sp.
ATCTGGAAATCTTTTTGAGGGTGGGAGAAAGCAAAACGGTCACCCTACAGAGGAGCGAAAAAACTTCCCCCGTGAGTAACCGTTCTTGATAATATGCGCCACCAGGCGGAGGTTGTGCTCAATAAGCTTCTGCCGGGCGGCTCGGCTGCCATGAGCCATTTCTTCCAGACATTTTTTCTCTTCCTGGGCACTCAGCGCCTTCGGAAACGTTCCGCCCCCGGTGACGTGTAAAAACAGGTAGACGATCCCCGAAAGAAAATCCAGCAGCTGTGCAAATAACATGATCCTTCCCCCATTCTGTTTGCCCGACCAGAATACAGCGAACCTGCGGCCAAAGCCGGTTTTCAGTACCGCAAAGCGATAACGGTCGTTTTAAAAAACGCCCTCTGCACCCTGTATTTGGTCAATACCAAATATGTATGAGCAAAACGGACGGAAACTGCCTGTACCCCTTCCTTTCCGAGATTTTGAAGGGCCGGTCCCAGCTGCGTTTCTGCATGAAAAGGGGCATCTTCTCCGGCCTCGCAAAAGGCGGCGACCGCAACTTTATTCTAAACAAAAGGAATTTTCCTTTTTTCATTATCGGCAGAACCTTCTTTTGAACCATTCGCCCAGCAAGTGGTTCTCGTTAAACAAAACGCTGGGGCGCTTTCCTTGCGGAAGACGCCCCAGCGCTGCATTTTTGTTGTTTCAGGTTCCGACACAGCACCGGAAGCTGAATTTTTCAGCCCTTCAAGATCTGCTTGTAAAGCCGGATATACTCGTTGGCGGATTTTCCCCAGCTGTTGTCACAGCCCATGGCCCGATCCACCAGAATCCCCCAGCCTTCCTTATCGCCGTTGTAGGCGTCGATCGCGCGATGCAGGGAATGCAGCATATCGCCGGCGTTATAGGTCTTAAAGGTAAATCCGTTGCCCACGCCGTCGCCGCTGTCCGTAATGGAATCCCGCAGGCCGCCGGTTTCTCGAATTACGGGAATCGTTCCATACCGCAGAGCGATCATCTGCGACAGGCCGCAGGGTTCCGATTTGCTGGGCATGAGGAAAATGTCGGCCCCGGCGTATATCTTCCGGGAAAGCTCCGGCACAAAGCCCAGACACAGCACAAACCTGCCGGGATACTTTTCCTGCATCCATTTGAAATAATTCTCGTATTCCAGGTCGCCGCTGCCCAAGATCACAAATTGCGCGTTGGTGTTCGCCATGATATTATCTACGGCGTCCTTTACCAGATCCAGGCCCTTGTGAGACACAAGTCGGGTCACCATGCCGATCAGAGGCAGATCGGGATTAACCTCCATGCAGAGCCGTTCCTGAAGCTTTTCCTTGTTCACAGCCTTGTTGCGTTTATCTTCCCGGGTGTAGTTGGCAAACAAGGCGGGATCCTTTTCCGGGTCGTAATTCACCACGTCAATGCCGTTCAAAATGCCGGACAGCTTCCAGGAACGCTCCCGGAGAATGGGATCCAGCTTGTGGGCAAACCAGGGGTCTAAAATCTCCTGAGCATAGGTGGGACTGACGGTGGATACCCAGTTGGCACACTCAATCGCGCCCTTCATCAGGTTGACGCAGCCATCGTATTCCAGCAGCTGGCTTTCGCAGTTGGGAATGCCGAACACGTCCTCCAGTATCTCCTTGCCATACTGGCCCTGATACTGAATATTGTGGATAGTAAACAGCGTCTTGATGCCGGAATACCACTCGTTATTGGCATAGAAAAGCCGGTAATACACAGGAACCAGCGCCGTCTCCCAGTCGTTGGTATGGAGGATATCGGGCTTGTAGTCGATATAAGGCAGCATTTCCAGAATGGCCCGGGAGAAGAATGCGAAGCGCTCCGCGTCGTCGAAATGGCCATAAAGCCCGCTGCGCTTAAAATAGTACTGGTTGTCAATGAGGTAGTAGATCACGTTGTTGACCTTGGCCTCAAAAATGCCACAATACTGCCGCCGCCAGGCAACCGGCACGCTGATGCTGGTGACAAAACGCATCTGGTCCCGCAGCTCCTGGGGAACGCCGTCATACAGCGGCACTACCACCCGGCACCCCACCAGTCTGGCGCGAAGCGCCTGAGGCAGAGAACCCGCTACGTCCGCCAGTCCGCCTGTGGCCGAAAAAGGAAGAGCCTCGCTTGCGCAAAATAAAACCTTCATAAAGAAAATCCTTTCCAAAAAATCATAACTCAGAACAGGAATCCGTACCCATCAGCCTTTAAAGCCTTTGGCCTTAAAAGCCCTTACTCTAACAGCTAACATCTAACCTCATACCCTACTTCCTTTGGCCACATAAACAGGATAGGACTGATACCCCATCATGGTGCGGTTGTTGTCAAACACGACCTCCTTGTCGGCCACCACATAATCCAGCCGGGTGTTCTCGCCCACCACAGTGTCCTGCATGATCACGCAGTTTTTGAGCTTCGCGCCCTTCTTCACCTTGACGCCGCGGAACAGGATACAGTTTTCCACCTCGCCGTCAATGATGCAGCCGTCCGCCACCAGGGAATTGGTGACCGTACAGCCCAGGCCGTAGCGGGCAGGCATATCGTCGCGCACCTTGGTGTAAATAGGCCGGTTGGCCTGGAAAAGCTGGCTGCGGACCTTGGGGTCCATCAGGGCCATATTGGCGTTGAAATAGCTGCTGAAAGAATTGATGGTGTAGGCCGCGCCGATAAATTCATAACCGAACACCTTCAGATCCCGGAGATGTCGCTGCATCAGGTCGCGGTCGAAGTCGTACAGATTGCGGCTCATGCAGTCATCTACCAGCTCCATCAGCTTCTTGCGCCCGATCAGGCACATACCCATGCCGTAGTTGCAGTCGGAATCGCTGCCGCGCTTGACCAGCATTTCCCGGACAAAGCCCTCGGGATCCACCGTGTAGACCACGTTCTTGTCCGTGTCAGGGGACATGCCGTGACGGTATATAACGGTGATGTCTGCCTCTTTTTCGCTGTGGAAACGGAACACGTCCCTGAAATCGATATTTGCCACGGTGTCGCAGTCGGAAAGCAGGACATATTCCTCATGGGAATTTCTCAGGAACCGCTGGATCGAAGCCAGAGAGGCGATCTTCCCCTCCGTGCGGCTGGTCTCCGCGCCAAAGGGCGGCAGCAGATACAGGCCTTCCCGTTTTCTGGACAAGTCCCACGCTTTTCCAGAGCCAAGATGGTCCATCAAAGACTGGTAGTTCTCCTCAGTGATCACGCCGACCTTGTTAATGCCGGAATTTACCATGTTGGAAAGGGAAAAGTCCACCAGACGGTAGCGTCCGCCATAGGGAATAGACGCCATCACACGGTTTTCCGTCAGTTCTCTTACGCGCTCCTCATGCACATAGGCGTAGAGGATACCGATCACATCATTTCCGCGCATCATTCTTTTACCTCCTCTGCATCGATCATGGCCTTCGGGGGAACTACGGTCCCCTCCGCCAGTGTGCACCCGGGGCCGACGACCGCCACGCCCCAGTCATCTTTTTCTTCCACATCTTCCGGACGCCTGCCCACAACGGCGTTCTTTCCTACAACGGAATTTTCCGCCACGATGGCGTACTGCACTCTGGCGCCCTCCTCGATCCTTGCGCCGGGCATAACGATGGAATCCTCCACCACGGCGCCGGGAGCTACATATACGCCGGCAAACAGAATGGAAAACTCCAGCTCGCCGTATACGTTGCAGCCCTCTGCCACCAGGGAATTCTGGACCTTGGCGCCTTTGGCGATATAGTGCGGCGGCATCACCGGGTTCCGGGAATAGATACGCCACTCGTTCTCGTTCAGGTCCAGGGGAATATTGGGATTGAGCAGGTCCATGTTGGACTCCCACAGGCTGTCAATGGTACCTACGTCCTTCCAGTACCCTTCAAACTGGTAGGCGAACATCTTCTCTCCTGCGTTCAGCATGGCGGGCAGCACGTTTTTGCCGAAATCATTCTGGCTCTTGGGATCTTCCTCGTCCGCCTCCAGATATTTCCGCAGCTTCTCCCAGGTGAACACATAAATACCCATAGAGGCCTTATTGCTCTTGGGGACCTTGGGCTTCTCGTCAAATTCGTAAATGGATCCGTCCTCATTGGTGTTTAAAATACCGAACCGGGAAGCCTCCTCCATGGGGACCTCATACACGGCGATGGTGCAGGCAGCGCCCTTTTCCTTGTGATAGCTGATCATTTTGGAGTAGTCCATCTTGTAGATATGGTCGCCGGAAAGCACCACCACATAGTCTGGATCGTACCGCTCGATAAAGGGGATATTCTGGGTGATGGCGTTAGCCGTGCCCTTATACCAGTCGGACTTCTTGTTCTTCTGATAGGGAGGCAGCACATGAACGCCTGCGTTCATGCTGTCCAGATCCCAGGGCTGGCCACTGCCGATGTACTCGTTGAGCTCCAGGGGCTGATACTGGGTTAGTACGCCCACAGTCTCAATGCCGGAATTCACACAGTTGGAAAGGGGAAAGTCGATAATGCGGTACTTTCCCCCAAAGGGCACCGCCGGTTTTGCCAGATTGCGGGTCAATACTCCCAGCCGGCTGCCCTGCCCGCCTGCCAGAAGCATGGCCACAACTTCCTGTTTTGGTAACATGTTTTGTCCTCCTGAATTTATTTTTCTTTATGAAAACTCGTGCTTTTTCATTCTGCTTTCAGTTTCGAGCTGTTCTCAGGCTTTTTGGCTTTCCGGGAAGATGCTTCCCGACTGGCGCTTTTTGCAGCGGCCTTTCCGGCCTTCGGCGCTTTGGGCGCAGGCTTCGGGACCTTTTTTGTACACTCCAGGAAGAACACGGAGTTTTCCGGCAGGGTCAGCGCCACGCTCTGCTCGCAGCCGTGCATGGGAATATCATCGGTCTTGATCCGCCCGCCGTTTGTCACGCCCTTTCCACCGAAGGAAGCGTTGTCTGAGGAAAACACCTCGGCCCAGGTCCCCCGGAAGGGTACGCCGATCCGGTAATTCTCCCGCTGCACGGGAACAAAATTGCACACAGCCACCAGTTCTCGTCCGTCCTTGGCCTTGCGGCGGAAGGCGATGACACTTTGCTGGTAGTCGTCGTTGGAGATCCACTCAAAGCCCTCCCAGGAGAAATCCTCCTCCCAGAGCTCAGGACGGCTTAGATAGAAATGGTTCACCGCCCGGAAGAAATTCTGGGCGTCCCGGTGCTCCTGATATTGAAGCAATCCCCATTCCAGCTCTTTTTCGTAGTTCCACTCGTTTTTCTGGGCAAATTCCGTCCCCATGAACTGCAGTTTTTTGCCGGGATGAGCCATCATATAGGTAACAAAGCACCGCATCTGCGCGTCCTTTTGCTCATCGGTCCCGGGCATTTTGTTGATAAGGGAGGATTTCCCATACACCACCTCGTCGTGGGAGATGGGCAGGATAAAGTTTTCGGAAAACGCGTAGAAAAAGGAGAAGGTCAGCGCATTGTGATTGCCGCTGCGGAACAGCGGGTCCATGGACATATAGCGCAGCATATCGTTCATCCAACCCATATTCCATTTGTAATTGAACCCGAGCCCCCCCAGGAAGGTGGGCTTTGACACCATGGGCCAGGAAGTGGATTCTTCCGCGATCATCATGACCTCCGGCTCCTCTGCGAAAGCCGCTTCGTTGAGGGCCTGAAGGAAGGCCACAGCTTCCAGGTTTTCCTTGCCGCCGTCTTTGTTGGGGGCCCACTCCCCGTCCCTGCGGTTGTAGTCCAGATACAGCATGGAGGCCACAGCGTCCACCCGCAGGCCGTCGATGTGGTATTCCTTCAACCAGAAAACGGCGCTGGAAGTCAGGAAGCTCACCACCTCCGGCTTGGCGTAGTCGAACACCAGCGTGCCCCATTCCTTATGCTCGCCCTTGCGGGGGTCGGCGTATTCGTAGCAGCAGGAACCATCAAATTTGGCAAGCCCTGCGGCGTCTCTGGGAAAATGGGCGGGGACCCAGTCCATAATGACGCCGATACCCGCCTCATGACAGCGATCCACAAAGCGCATAAAATCTTTGGGTTCGCCGTACCGGGAGGTGGGTGCGAAATAGCCCATGACCTGATATCCCCAGGAACCGTCGAAGGGATACTCCGTCAATGGCATGAACTCAATGTGCGTAAAGCCCATGTCCTTTACATATGGGATCAGCTCGTCTCCCAGCTTTTCGTAGGAAAAGACGCTGCCGTCGGCATATTTTCGCCAGGAACCGGCATGGACCTCGTAAATATTGACAGGCTGGGAGTAGTGGGGCTTCTTTTTCTTTCCCTCCCGCCAAGCTTCATCGTGCCATTGGTAATCCGGCTCATACCATCGGGACGCGGTGCCGGGCCGGGTCTCGGCATGGCGGGCATAAGGATCCGCCTTGTAAATATCCTCGCCGTGCTGAGGCTTGATGTAAAACTTGTACAGCTCAAAAGGTTCGAATACAAAATCCGTATAACCTTCCCAGACAGCGTCGTCGATTTTTTTCAGAGGATATTTTGCCTTGTCCCAATTGCAGAAATTGCCTACCAGAGACACCTCTCTGGCATCCGGCGCCCATACCCGGGCCACCATACATTCCCTGCCGTTGTGCACCGCTCTGTGCAGACCCATATACTCGTAGGCCCGCCGGTTTTTTCCACTGCGGAAGAGATAAAGAGGGACGTTCCCTGGGTCTTTCCCCTGTCCGCTTCCGGAAGCTCTCTTTTTCTGAATCATGGCTGGGATGCTCCTTTCGCCGAAACAAAGGTCACGCTCGCACCATCGGTTTCGTCTTTGCTTTAGCGTCAGTATACCACATTCAGGAAAAATTTCAAGGCCTTTTTAGGCATTTTCTTGAAAGATTTCAGAAAAAATTTTTTATCTTTGTAAGTCATGCACAAATGTAAGGACGATTTTCTGTGGAACGCCGCAAAGCTTCGGTCCGCAGTCCGCGTTTTAGTATACAACGGCCCACCCGGGAAGTCTGTCGGAACAGGAAAGTTCCCTGTCTACCGTCACTCCCGAAAGCTGCCCAGGAAAAAGTCACGCCGCTCCTAAGAGAGGCGGCGTGGCGACGGGCATATAAGGACGGAAGGCAGCTCCCGGGCAAATACCCCTGCTGCCCTTTTAAAAAGTCTTCGGTTTCCTTCTGCCTAAACTATCCTCAGTTTGGTCCTGTTTACCCGGTTTTGGATTTTCCGCGCAACTGCAGCTGCGGCACACTGCTTTAGGCGGTGCCGGTTGACGCAGGGAACTGCTATTTGCAAATGCGGCCTATGCTTATTAAGAACTTTTACTGCACAGATCCGCCAGAGAGAATTGTGACAAATAATCAGAAATAACCCGGTCCAGTCCCTGCCACAGCGAAAGCGTCCGGCAGCTCCCGCTCCGGGGGCAGGCGTCCCTTCCCGGTTCCAAACAGGCAACGGGGACCAGCGGCCCCTCCATCAGTTCAAGGACAGACTTTACATTGTACTCCTCCGGAGAGCGCTTCAGCCGGTAACCGCCTCCTTTTCCCCGTATGGCGGCAAGCATTTCACCCTTTACCAGCTCTTTCACTACGATTTCCAGATACTTTTCCGAAATTCCCTGACGAAGGGCTACGTCTTTTAACGGCACAAATCCATT
>CAZXLM010000080.1:0-7154 GCA_964642055.1 uncultured Acutalibacter sp.
AAGAAACGGAGGCGTAAGTCATGAAAGCTTCAGAAATCAGAGAATTGACAGCTGAGGAACTCGATAGCAAGCTCAGGGACCTCAAAGCGGAGCTTTTTAACCTTCGTTTCCAGCTCGCTATCAATCAGCTCGATAACCCCATGCGTATCTCGGCCGTAAAAAAGGATATTGCCCGTGTGAAAACGGTGATCCGTGAGAACGAGCTGAGCGCTGAGAACGCTTAAGGGAAGGGAGGATTTTAAGTGAGCGAAGAGAGAAATATGAGAAAAACAGCTGTCGGCCGCGTGGTCAGCAACAAGATGGATAAGACCGTGGTGGTCGCCATTCAGGATAGCGTGAAGCATCCGATTTATGGCAAGGTCATCAAGCGCACCGTGAAGCGTAAGGCCCACGATGAGAACAACGAGTGCAATGTGGGAGACCGCGTGCGCATTATGGAGACCCGTCCCCTTTCCAAGGATAAGAGATGGCGTCTGGTCGAAATCATCGAGAAAGCCAAATAATTTGGCAGGCTTCAAACAGTATTTGGCTTTTTAAGAAAAGGAGGAACGCACTGTGATTCAGCAGCAGACTTACCTCAAGGTTGCCGACAACACCGGCGCGAAGGAACTCATGTGCATTCGCGTTCTGGGCGGAACCGGCAGGAGGTATGCCAATATCGGCGACGTCGTGGTGGCTTCAGTGAAAAAAGCAGCGCCCGGCGGCGTGGTCAAAAAAGGCGATGTAGTGAAGGCGGTTATCGTAAGGACCTCTTCAGGCGTTCGCCGCGACGACGGCACCTATATTCGTTTTGATGAAAATGCCGCCGTTATCATCCGTGACGACAAAAACCCCAGAGGCACCCGTATTTTCGGGCCTGTGGCACGCGAGCTCCGCGACAAGGAGTATGTGAAGATCCTGTCGCTGGCTCCGGAAGTGCTTTGATGGAGGTGGACGGTAATGAGTAACAAGATGCACGTTAAAAGCGGCGATACCGTTGTGATCCTCAGCGGCAAGGACCGCGGCAAAAAGGGCAAGGTCATGCAGGTAAGCCCCAAGGAAGGCAAAGTCATCGTTGAAAACGCCAACTTCGTGCAGAAGCATGTGAAGCCCCGCAGAATGGGGGAGCCCGGCGGTATCATCAAGGCCGAGTCCGCCATCTACGCCTGCAAGGTGCAGGTCGTCTGCCCGCGCTGTGGAAAGCCCACCCGTGTCGGCCATAAGGTCCTGCAGGACGGCACAAAAGAGCGCATTTGCAAAAAATGCGGCGAGTCGTTGTAAGGGAGGGAAAGTAGACAATGGCAAGAATGAAAGAGTTCTATAAAGAAGAAGTTGCTCCCGCCCTGATGAAGAAGTTCAGCTACAAGAGCGTGATGCAGATCCCGAAGCTGGATAAGATCGTTGTCAACGTAGGCGCCGGCGAGGCAAAGGACAATGCCAAGGCCATCGATGCCATCAGCGGCGACCTGGCCGCCATCACGGGCCAGAAGCCTGTAGTGTGCAAGGCCAAGAAGAGCGTTGCAAACTTTAAGCTCCGCGAGGGCATGCCCATCGGCGTGAAGGTAACGCTTCGCGGCGAGCGCATGTACGAGTTCCTCGACAGGCTTTTCAATGTGGCGCTGCCCCGTGTCCGCGACTTCCGCGGCATCAACCCCAATTCCTTTGACGGCAGGGGCAATTACAACATGGGCATCCGCGAGCAGCTGATCTTCCCCGAGATCGATTATGACAAGGTCGATAAGGTCCGGGGCATGGATATCTGCTTCGTCACCACTGCTAAAACCGACGAAGAGGCCCGGGAGTTCCTCTCCCTTATGGGCGCTCCGTTTACGAGATAAAGGAGGGATTCATCGTGGCCAAAACATCTATGAAAGTCAAGCAGAGAAGACCGCAGAAGTATTCCACCCGTGAATACAACCGCTGCAAGATCTGCGGCAGGCCGCATGCCTACCTTCGTAAGTTCGGCATTTGCCGCATCTGCTTCAGGGAGCTGGCTTACAAGGGCGAGATCCCCGGCGTAAAGAAGTCCAGCTGGTAAAAAAGCTTCTCGGCTGAAGCCTCGAAGCTTTCTGAAAATTGCTTTGACAAAGCCAAAGCAATTTCGCCCGATAAGGATAGAAAGTGATTCGGCTGAAGCCTCACAGCTTTTTAGGAGTTGCATTGGCAAAGCCAAAGCCGCTCTATGCGAAAAAAGGCGGTTCGGGGATAAACCCGGAAAGCCTGACTGAAAAAGACATGATACTGATACCATGAAGGAGGTTATTAAGTCATGCAGGTTACAGATACCATCGCCGATCTGCTTACCCGTATCCGCAACGCGCAGGCCGCGAAGCACGATACCGTGGAGGTCCCCGCTTCCAACATGAAGAAGGCTATCTGCCAGATCCTTGTGGACGAGGGCTATGTGAAGAACTTCACTGTCACCGAGGACGGCAAGCAGGGCGTTATCACCGTCACCCTGAAATACACCGAGGGCAGGACCCCGGTCATCAAGGGTCTCAAGAGAGTTTCCAAGCCCGGTCTGCGCATTTATTCCAATGCGCAGGATCTGCCCAAGGTCATGAAGGGTTTGGGCGTGGCGATCATTTCCACGTCCAAGGGCGTTATGACGGACCGCGAGGCAAGAAAACAAAACGTCGGCGGCGAAGTGCTGGCGTTCATCTGGTAAGAGAAGGGGGTGCGACGAAATGTCGAGAATTGGAAGAAAACCCATAAATATTCCCGCCGGCGTTGACATAAAGGTCAACGGCAGCGAAGTGACGGTCAAGGGGCCGAAGGGCACTTTGACGCAAACCTTCAATCCGAAAATGACCGTGACCAAGGAGGGCGACGAGGTCCTCGTTACCCGTCCCGACGACGAGAAGGAATCCCGGTCCCTCCACGGCCTGACCCGCACGCTGATCCACAATATGGTGGTGGGCGTTACCGAGGGCTTCCAGAAAACTCTGGAGGTGCAGGGCGTTGGCTACCGTGTGCAGAAGCAGGGCAAAAACCTGGTGATGAACCTTGGTTTTTCCCATCAGGTGACGGTATCCGACACGGAGGATATCAAGATCGAGGCTCCGAATCCCAACACGATCGTGATTTCCGGCATCGACAAGCAGAAGGTCGGCCAGTTTGCGGCTGAAGTCCGCGAGAAGCGGCCGCCGGAGCCCTATAAGGGCAAGGGTATCCGCTACGCCGGCGAGTATGTGCGCCATAAGGAAGGCAAAGCCGGTAAGGGCGCCAAAGGCTAAGATTGAAGGAGTTGAGAAGAAATGGTCAATAAACCGGATACAAATAAAGCGCGTCTTCGCCGCCATAAGAGAGTGCGCGGCAAGATCTCAGGCACGGCGGACTGCCCTCGCCTGAATGTGTTCCGCTCCTCCGCGAATATCTATGCCCAGATCATAGACGACGTAACGGGCCATACGCTCTGCGCGGCTTCTACTCTGGACAAGAGCTTCAGCGGAAACGGCGGCAACAAGGAAGCTGCCCGCGAGGTTGGCAAGATGATTGCCAAACGGGCGGCGGAAAAGGGAATCACCGACGTGGTCTTTGACCGCGGAGGCTATATCTTCCACGGCCGCGTCAAAGAGCTGGCCGAAGGCGCCCGCGAGGGCGGCCTCAACTTCTAAGAAGGAGGAATGAAATTTGGCTAGAGAGATTGACGCAGCCGCAGTCGAAATGCAGGAGAGGGTCGTTTCCATCAACCGCGTTTCCAAGACTGTTAAAGGCGGCCGTATTATGAAATTCTCCGCGCTGGTAGTCGTCGGAGACGGCAACGGCACGGTGGGCTTCGGTATCGGCAAGGCATCTGAAGTACCGGACGCTATCCGCAAGGGCATTGAGGACGCAAAGAAAAACCTGACAAAGATTTCTCTGCGCGGCTCCACGATCCCCCACGAGATCACCGGTGAGTTCGGCGCAGGCAGGGTCATCCTGAAGCCGGCCGCTCCCGGTACCGGCGTTATTGCCGGCGGCGCGGTCCGCGCTGTGGTTGAGAGCGCCGGGATCAAGGATATCCGTACCAAGACCCTGCGTTCCAAGAACCCCTGCAACGTGGTGCGGGCCACCATGGAGGGCCTCACTCAGCTGCGCACTGCCGAAGAGGTTGCGGCTGTCCGCGGCAAAACGGCGAAAGAAATTCTGTAAGGGAGGGCGCAGCTGTGATTATCACTTTGAAAAGAAGCCTGATTGGCTGTAAAAAGGACCAGGTCGCTACCGCTCTTTCCCTGGGGCTGAAAAAGGTCGGAGACAGAGCCGAGCAGCCTGACAACGCCCAGACTCAGGGCAAGATCAAGAAGATCGGTCATTTGATCGAGGTAAGCAAGTAAAAAGCTAAGGAGGTGCATGAGAATGAAGCTCAACCAGCTGACAGCTGCGCCTGGCTCCACCCAGGAGCGCAAGCGCATTGGCAGGGGCTGCGGCTCCGGCACCGGCAAAACTGCCGGCAAAGGCCACAAGGGCCAGAAAGCCAGAGCAGGTCACGGCATGCGGCCCGGCTTTGAAGGCGGCCAGATGCCTTTGCAGAGAAGAATCCCCAAAAGAGGTTTTAACAACATCTTTGCCAAGGAAATTGTTTCCGTCAACGTGGGAACTCTCAACAGGTTTGAAGACGGAGCGGCGGTGGACGCTGCCGCGCTGATCGAAGCCGGTATCGTAAAGAAAAACTGCGACGGTATCAAGATCCTGAGTAACGGCGAACTGAAGAAGAAACTGACCGTGAAGGCCAATGCTTTTTCCGAGGCTGCGAAATCCAAGATTGAAGCCGCTGGCGGAAAGGCCGAGGTGATTTGAGTTGTTTAACACCATTAGAAACGCGTGGAGGATCCCGGATCTTCGCAAAAAGATCCTGTACACGCTGCTGATCGTCATCGTGTTCCGGTTCGGTTCGGTTATCCCCGTGCCTTTTCTCGATGCGTCCGCTTTGGCGGGCCTGATGTCCGAGGCCGGTGAAAACACGGCTCTGGGCTACATCAACATGCTGACCGGCGGCGCGTTCTCCTATGCGTCCCTGTTCGCCATGGGCATCACGCCCTATATCAACAGCTCCATTATTATGCAGCTGCTGACCATTGCTATCCCGCCGTTGGAGAGACTCTCCAAGGAAGGCGAGGAGGGCAGAAAGAAGATCGCCACCATTACCCGGTACGTCACTGTGCTGCTGGGCCTGATCCAGGGCGTTGCCTATTACTTCTACCTGCGCAATAACGGCATTGTGAAGTATACCACCGGTTTTACCGTTACCGATGTGTTTGTAGCCTGCGTGATCGTTCTGGCCTTCACAGCCGGCACCGCGCTTATCATGTGGATGGGCGAGCAGATCAATGAAAAGGGAGTCGGCAACGGCATTTCCATCATTCTGTTCGCGGGCATCGTAGCAAGGCTGCCTGTGACCTTCGGCACGGTGTGGCAGTATTTCCAGCTGGGTCTGGACAGCCCGTCTGCCAATGGACGCTTCCTGGTTCTGGCGCCGCTGTTCATCGTTCTGTTCCTGGTGGTCATCTGGGTCATTGTTTTCATGAACGAAGCGGAGCGCCGCATTCCGGTGCAGTACGCAAAGAAGGTCGTTGGACGCAAGATGTACGGCGGACAAAGCTCCTTCCTGCCTATCAAGGTAGCCATGAGCGGCGTTATGCCTGTGATCTTTGCCAGTTCCATTCTGTTCATTCCCCAGTTCCTGCATTTCTTTATCAAGCCTGAAGAGGGTACCTTTGGAGCCGCCTTCTTCAACGCGTTTGAGCAGACCGGCTGGGTGTATATTGTGCTCTATTTCCTGCTGATCATCATGTTCGCGTATTTCTATATGTCGATCCAGTATAATCCGCTGGAAATGGCCAATAATCTCCGCCAGAGCAACGGTACTGTTCCGGGTATCCGTCCTGGCAAGCCTACGGCAGACTTCATTTCCAAGATCCTTTCCAAGGTGACGCTGATCGGCGCCTTGTTCCTGGCCTTTGTGGCTCTGGTGCCCATCATCTACACCAAGGTGACCGGCATGACCGGCCTGTCTCTGGGCGGCACGTCCATTATCATTATTGTTGGTGTGGCGCTGGAAACCGTGAAGCAGCTGGAATCCCAGATGATGATGCGTCATTACAAGGGCTTCCTTGACTAAGGCACTTACAGGTGAAAAGGAGTAACGAGATGAAACTGATTCTTTTAGGTGCTCCGGGCGCCGGCAAGGGCACTCAGGCGGAAATTATCTGCCAGCAGAAAAACATTCCTACCATTTCTACGGGGAACATTCTCCGCGAGGCGCTGAAGAACGGCACGGAAATGGGTCTGAAAGCCAAGTCCTATATGGAAAGCGGCCAGCTGGTACCGGACGAGATCCTCATCGGTATCATCAAGGACCGCATCAAGGAAGACGATTGCAAAAACGGCTTCATTCTGGACGGCTTCCCCAGGACCATTCCCCAGGCCGAGGCTCTGGACGCCATGGGCGCCGGTATCGACGCGGTCCTCGACATCGAGGTTGCCGATGAAGATATCGTTACCCGCATGTCCGGACGCCGTGTCTGCGAAAAATGCGGTTCCTCCTACCATGTGCTGTACAAACAGCCGAAGGTGGAAGGAAAGTGCGATAATTGCGGCGGCACCCTCGTTCAGCGCAAGGATGACCATCCCGATACAGTGAAAGAACGTCTGGAGGTCTATCACAGTCAGACCGAGCCTCTCAAGGAGTTTTACAGCAAGCAGGGGAAGCTGCTGGTCGTTCACGGCCAGGAAAGGGTGGAGGAAACCACTCGGCTGGTCCTGGAAGCTTTGGAGGACCTGGTATGATCGTGCTGAAAACCAACCGGGAGCTTTCGATCATGCGGGAAGCGGGGCGGATCGCCCAAAGGGCTTTAAAGCTTGCAGGCGAGGCGGTCGAACCTGGGATATCCACCTGGGAGATCGACAGGATCGCCCGCCAGTATATTGAAAAGTCCGGGGCCGTCCCCAGCTCCCTTCATTACGAAGGATATCCGGCCAGCACATGTATCTCTGTAAACGACGTGGTTATCCATGGCATACCCTCAAAAAGCCAGATCCTGAAAAAAGGGGATATTGTGGACATCGATCTTACAGTCGCCTATGAGGGATTCAACGCCGACAACGCGTGGACCTTCCCCTGCGGGGAGATAAGCGCGGAGGCCCAGGCTCTTTTGGACACCACCCGGGAAAGCCTGTTTCGAGGGATCGAGCAG
>CAZXLM010000081.1:0-6983 GCA_964642055.1 uncultured Acutalibacter sp.
TACCGGCTACTACGATATCCCCCGGCTTTACATTTTTCACGAAATCCCTGTCGATATCCTCCATACAATGAGCGGCAAGCTCACTGTGAGAGGCGGTATTCAAATACCGGGCGGGAATGATCACATCGGTATTTACGTCATCGCCATACTTGTGTACTGTTCCTTTTGCATTCATATTTTCTCTTCCTTTCTTTCAGTCGGTTTCATATTGATACGGTACATACGGAAGTATGCCCCATGTGATCTCCTCGGCACTGTGCACCTGCGTATGCGGCATGGAAAGATGATCCGAGGTAGTAGCACGAAGACATGGGTGCTCGGTGCAACCGCTGCATTTGGCAAGCTGCTTTTCCACTGCGCAGGATTTGGCAAAACAGGGCTCCTCCTTACAATGACAGCCGTCGCTGTCGCAGCCGCCGCAGCGCATGGACCAGTCCGTAATTCCATACATTTGGGTCAACGGAGGGATCATTATTTTCCGCCGAACTTCGTCCTGCTCCACATAGTGCACGCACAAATCACAGCGCTGTCCGCATTGCGCATAGATCGCCCCTTCTTTGGAAAAGGGCTTGCGGTTTGGCTTTTTCTTTATCATTATCAACGGCTCAAGCTCTTTCGCCTGCTCCAAAGTGAAAACTTCAAATATCATCCATTTCCCATCATGATAAGTTTTTGAACTGTCGTATATTCTCTGAACAGTCGATGAAAATTCCTGACGCCGGGATTCAAAAACCTCCCGCTCTTTTCTCCCATAAATCAGGAGGACATCGAACCGATCTTCCTTGATATAGAGGGAAAGTATCGTCTTTTTTCCCTGCTTGAACTTCAATTCGTCCTTGCCGTCCCCCACTTCGTCCAACTGGTATTTCCCCCGCATGAACACCATGAGCCGATGACCTGCCTGTTCCAGTTCGGTCATACCAAATTCTCACCTTCCCTTTCTATCACATTCTAATCTCAGTATGATAGTATTGCTCCTGAAAATGGACGGCTTTGGCGATTTCTTCTTTCGTGAAGGTAACACCTTTCGGGGCAAGCACCCATTTTTCCTCCACATCGTCAAAGCGGTGGATCACGGCAATCAGCGTTCCCGTAAATTCCGTAAGCGGTTCATCTACTCCCAGGACATAAGCGTCCTGCTCCTCGCCGTCCGGGGCAAGTAAACCGGGAACATAGCCGTAATTGATGGGATAGATCAGACCGGGGTGCTTCGGGTGTTCCGTTCCTATGGGACGGTCCATTTTAATGGTGACGGGATCTCCTATCTTGGGAGAAGTCTGCCGTTTTCGCCCGTACTCCGTTTTCAGCAGGGAAAACAGAACATCGTCGAATACTTTTCCTTCAAAATTTCTCACTGCTTGACGAAGGGTCCCTTCCCGGGTAAAGCCCAGCTTTGTGAGCAGGGCAATGGACGCGGTGTTTTCCGCAAACGATCTGGCACAGACAGCCTCTGCCCCGCGCCGACAAAAAAGAAACTCGATCACGCAGTTTAACGCTTCGCTCATATAACCCTTACGAGAGTATTCTTCTCCCAGATAATAATCCAGGCAAACCGATTCCACCCGATACCGCAGGGAATCCTGATCCATGCCGATATGCCCTATCACTATACCGGTCTCTTTCAGACACAGCACCAGCTGGTTCCTCTGCTCCCTCATCAGAATTTTTTCCATCTTTTCCAATGTGGGAGGGTCGCCAAAACAGTTATACCGGCGCACAAAGGGCTGCTGTATCAATGCGAGAACAGCGCCTGCGTCCTGCTTTGCAGGCTCGCGCAGGACCAGACGCTCCGTTTCCAGAGTGAACCCGGCGCCTATCACAGCTTCTCCGGGTCAGTCAGGTACCCCGTCACGGCGCTGGCGGCGGCAACTGCCGGAGAAGCCAGCACCACCTCGGACTCGGGGTGGCCCATGCGGCCTACAAAATTGCGATTGGTGGTGGAAACAGAACGCTCCCCCTCCGCCAGAATACCCATATAACCGCCAAGGCAGGGCCCGCAGGTGGGTGTGCTGAACACCGCGCCCGCCTCTATGAATATCTCCGCCAGACCCTCGCGGATACATTGCAGATAGACGTTCTGCGTGGCGGGGATCACAATGCACCGCACGCCCTTAGCCACCTTTCTGCCCTTAAGGATAGACGCGGCTACCCGCATATCCTCGATCCTGCCGTTGGTACAGGAGCCTATCACGCTCTGATCTATTTTCACATCGGAAACCTCGTCGATGGTTTTTGTGTTCTCAGGCAGATGAGGCATGGAGACAGTGGGCCGCAGAGCGGAGAGATCTATCTCCACTGTGCGGGTATATGCCGCGTCCGGATCGGCTTCGTAGACCTCCACCGTGCCGTGGTAATGCTCCCGGCAGTAATCCATCGTTTTGCCGTCCACCGGGAAAATGCCGTTTTTGGCTCCGGCTTCTATAGCCATATTGGCAATGGTAAAGCGCTCGTCCATGGAGAGAGAGGAGCAGCCCTCGCCCGTAAATTCCAGGGATTGATACAGCGCGCCGTCCACGCCGATAAGCCCGATCAGGTGGAGGATCACATCCTTGCCGCTGGCAAAGCCGGTAAGCTTATTCTTTAAAACTACCTTGATGGCGGAAGGGACCTTGAACCATGCCTTGCCCGTGATCATGCCCGCAGCCATATCTGTGGAACCCACGCCTGTGGAAAACGCGCCCAGCGCGCCGTAGGTGCAGGTATGGGAATCGGCGCCGATCACACAGTCGCCGGGGCCGACCAGGCCCTTTTCCGGCAGCAGGGCGTGCTCGATACCCATCTCCCCCACGTCGAAAAAATTCACAATGTCGTATTTGTTGGCAAACTGCCGGGTCTGCTTGCACTGCTGGGCGGCCTTAATGTCTTTATTGGGGACAAAATGATCCAGCACCAGGGCAATTTTGTTTCTGTCAAAAACAGAATCGGCTCCTGCTTTTTCAAATTCGTTAATCGCCACAGGTGAAGTGATATCGTTGCCCAGCACGATATCCAGCTCCGTCTCGATCAGCTGTCCCGCCTCTACATGGTCCAGCCCGGCATGGGCTGCCAGAATTTTTTGCGTCATCGTCATTGCCATTGCTTTGTTCCTCCTGTTTTCCTGTTCTTTATGATCTCAAGCCGGAGCGGCCCGGCCCAGTTTCCTTCAGCAGAAGGTATTCCATGGAATCCTCCAGCGCCCGCCAGCTGGCGGCTACAACGTCTTCGGAAACCCCTACCGTGGTAAAGGCTTCCTTTCCGTCCGTAGATGTGATGAGCACCCGCACCTTGGCGGCCGTAGCGCTTTTACTGTCCAGCACCCGCACCTTATAGTTGGTAAGCTTCACATGGGAAAGGGCAGGGTAAAAGATTTCCAGCGCCTTTCGCAGCGCTTTATCCATGGCGTTGACCGGGCCGTTTCCCTCCGCCGCCGTCAGCTGCAGCTCGTCCCCCACCTGCACCTTTACCGTAGCGCTGGCGCCGTAATCCCGCCCCTGCCGGTGGTCGGTATAAATATGGTAATAATGAAGGTGAAAGAACGGCAGATATGGCTGTATGCGCTTTCGCACCAGCAGCTCAAAAGATGCGTCTGCGCCCTCAAACTGATACCCTTCAGCCTCCAGCCGCTTCAAATCGTCCAGAACAGCCAGGACCTCTCGGGAATCCACCGCGATATTGGGAAACACCCGTTTGATCCGCTCCAGGACCACAGCCCTGCCGGAGATCTCAGAAGCCGGAAAGCGCCTGACGTTTCCCACCAGCAGCGGGTCCACATGCTCAAAGGACCGGGGATCCTTTAACACCCCGGCGGCGTGCATGCCCGCCTTATGGGCAAAGGCGTTTTCTCCCACATAGGGCAGATTGGCAGGCAGATCCAGATTGGCGGCGGCTGCCAGTTCTTTTACCCCGTGGGATAAAAGCTTCAGGCAATTCTGTGGAATGCTGGAAATTCCAAGCTTGAATTGCAGATTCGGAATAACGGCAGAAAGATTTGCGTTGCCGCAGCGCTCCCCAATCCCCATCATAGTCCCCTGCACCTGACAGGCTCCGGCCAGTACGCCGGCAATGCTGTTCGCAACCGCCATGCCGCAATCGTCGTGAAAGTGAACGGCCACGGGTACTGAAAAATGTGCCGTTACTTCCTTTACGATTCGGGACACGTCCTCCGGGAAAGCGCCGCCGTTTGTATCGCAAAGGCAAATGATATCCGCCCCGCCTCCCACGGCCGCCTCAAGGGCCGCCAGAGCGTAGCCTTTATCATCTTTCCAGCCGTCAAAAAAGTGCTCTCCATCAAAGATGACCTCTCTTCCGCGGGCTTTCAAAAACCGGCAGCTTTCCTCGATCATGCGGAGGTTTTCCTGCTCGGTGGTTTCCAACACCCTTTTTACATGAAATTTCCAGCATTTTCCAAACACGGTGCAGCAGGGCGTTCCCGCTTCCAGCAGAGACAGAAGAGACGCGTCTTCCCCGCATGGGATATCTTTGCGCCGGGTACTGCCAAAGGCCACCAGCTTTGCGTGTTCCATGGGCAGTTTCAACGCCAGCCTGAAAAATTCCTGGTCTTTGGGATTGGAGCCGGGATTTCCCGCCTCAATATACTGTATTCCAAGACGGTCCAGCGCTTGGGCTGCCGCCAGTTTATCCTCCAGAGAGAAGGAGACGCCGTTTCCCTGGGCGCCGTCGCGGAGGGTAGAGTCGAGGATCGTTACAGCGCTCATATCATTCTCCACCGGCCCCAGAGGCTTCGCGGGGTTCCCCAGCTTCCAGCCTGTCATAAAGCGCCAAAGAATCCTTATAATACTCCATATCTTTTGCATTCCTTTCAATGGAAGAGTCCTCTGCCGCGCGAACGGAGACCCGTAGCCTTTCATACAGCTCGGTAAGCACCTCAGAGGTATAGGTGTCGCCCTCTGCCGCTTCCGGCACAAAATCGGAAAAGGCTGTGAAATCCGACCAAGGGCGCATGGCGTTTTCATAATCTATGGCGGTTTCCGGCATGGGCGTTCCGTCATTGTACTGGAAAAAGCCTCCGAAATTGCCTTTCACTGAGTCAAAGGAACTTTCGTCATGAAGGAATATCATGCTTTCGTTCACACTGCAATCCGCCATTAATTTTGTCATTTCCGCCTGTTGCTGCTGCACCATATCCATGGAAGACACAGAGGAAGAAGAAAACACATAATTTGCGATACGCACCTCCACCTGTCCATCTCCGTTACGGTCGTCAGCATAGGCCTCGATACAGCGTTTCAGCTGCTTTTTGCCGTTCTCCGACATGGAATAGGAAGTCATCAACGCCACTGTATAGTCGGGCTCTACCTTGGAAACGACAGAATAAACCATGCTGCATATAATAAGACCGGCAATGACGCAGACAATCACGATCGATTTGTGATAAAACCACCAGTTTTTGCGTTTTTCCTGCGGTGTTTCCGGCCTGATCTCATTTTGATGGATCGTGTCTTCTCCTGCGTTTACAAGATATCGTTCTCTCGCCATACAGTGCCTCCCACTGCTTCATATGCTGATAAAATACTCGTATTTGGTCAGTATAGCATATCGATTTTTGTTTTTCAAGAGATTCGCTGTTGCGCCGGGATTTTCCGCTCATTCTGAAAAACTTTTTAAAAATTTTCAAAAAAGCATTGACTCCTACGCAGCGTTATAGTTTATGATAGTCTTACCGCGAAGGAGGTGATTTCCATGCTGACAGTACATGAAGTGAGCAGACTGACCGGGGTGAGTATACGCGCCCTGCAATACTATGACAAAATAGGACTGCTGCCGCCGGCGGGATATACAGACGCAGGATACAGACTGTATGACGATACGGCTCTGGAAAGGCTGCAGCAGATCCTGTTCTTCAAAGAGCTGGAATTTCCCTTAAAGGATATCAAAAAAATCATGGAAAATCCTGATTATGACAGGAGCAAAGCGCTGAAACAGCAAATTGAATTCCTGCTTCTGAAAAAGGAACACATCGAAAATTTGATAGACCTGGCGCGCAAAATAAAATTTACAGGAGGTACACACATGAATTTCACGGCATTTGATACAAGCAAGTTGGAGGAGTACGCCCGGCAGGCAAAAAATTTCTGGGGAACAACGCCGGAGTATCGAGAATTTGAGGAAAAGCGCGGCAGGCGAACGCCGGAGGAAGAAAAGGCCCTGAGCGAACAGCTTATGGGAATCTTTGCAGAATTTGGGACGCTGAAGGAAAAAAGTGCAGACAATCCTGCCGTCATGGAACAGGTCCGAAAACTTCAGGAATATATTTCAGAGCATTACTACAAATGCTCTGACAGTATCTTGTCCCAGCTAGGCGCCATGTACGCCGCAGGCGGCGAATTCACCACAAACATCGACGCCGCAGGCGGACCTGGAACCGCCGCATTTGTCTATGAAGCCATTCAGGCTTTCTGCAAAGAATAGCGCTTATGCCGACGCCCTTCTCTACAAGAGGGTTCCAAAAAATCTTTTTAGGAGCAATGCGGCTCGCACAAGAAAAAAGCTCACCGATCTTGGGCACTGTTCTGTAAACAGTAAAATATGCAAAAGGCGTGACTTTCGCGGTCATGCCTTTTGCCTTAATTAATTAGGATATTCACGAAGCGGCGCAAGCAGAATTTCTTTGGTTCGTTCAAATTCTATGAGTCCGATTCCGGTTCTCAAGCGATTTTTTTCAATTCCGGCATTGTATCCTGCCAAAACCGCAGTATCGATTGCTTTCATAAATATCTCCTTTACATCTCAGTGTTGTTTGAATTGTGGTTTGCTGGTCAGATCCTATTTCTTCCTGGGGGCGAACGAGCTGTTCCGGCATGACATACAAGCCTCCTTTCTCGAAAAATAAAAACAGTGCAAATCGAAGAAACCTTCAACTTGCACTGTCATGATCCAAACAGTATCTGATCCTCGGATGGGTTATCCTGAAATTTGGGTACAACAATACAATGTGCTTTATTTGTCCACGACACCCCAAGCACAATGGGAAGTCATCAGGCGCT
>CAZXLM010000082.1:0-6929 GCA_964642055.1 uncultured Acutalibacter sp.
TTCCACCCCTGGCAGTATTCTATTTTATACGAGGGAGGCAGCGAAATGAGTAAAAGTGATTTGAAGGAAGCCCGGGTGCGGGTGGAGTACATTCCGGCCCACAAGTATGTCGGCATTTGGGAGGACAGGGCGGAAGGCTACGGCGATTTTTGGCAGTACCACAGCTGCGATCAGGTCTGCGGCATTGTGGAAAGTATGCGGGACAAGGCCCACCCGGTGGTCACGCCCCACACGGCGGGATGGTACTATGCAGGCGGAAAGCGCCGCTACTTTTACGGCTTCGGCGTGCCGGAGGACTACAGCGGCCCTGTGCCGGAGGGTTTTGAAATCAAATCCTTCCCCGGCAGCTATTACCTGGTGTTCTATCACCCGCCCTTCAGCTATATGGAGGACAACGGCGAGGTCATGAGCCGAGTGGAGAAGATGGCCTGGAACTACGACCTGGGAGCGGATCGGCACGGTTCCAGCAATATCAGCACAGCGGCTCTTTCCGGCGGGCACTTTGCCTGGAACGAGGAGGAGTGCCAGTGCTACCAGCGGCACTGCCCGGAAGGCATCGGCTATGAGGTGCTGCGGCCTGTAAAGCTCATTTGATTTTCCGAAAGTCCGATTTTAACAGCTTCGGCCGTCTGGCCGGAGCTTTTTTCTGGTTTTGGGGCCGCCATGCCAAAAAAACCAGACGGGAACGGTTGCATTTTCGCCCCTTTTCCGTTATGATGGAAACAGGCAGCGATACTATAATTTAGGAGGAGCAGATATGAGCAATATTCCAGAAGTAAAAATCGGCGTTGTCGCCGTATCCCGGGACTGTTTCCCGGAGAGCCTGTCCGTCAACCGCCGAAAAGCGCTGATGGAGGCCTTTTCAAAAAAATACGGCGCGGAGGCAGAATCCGTGTATGAATGCCCGATCTGTATCGTGGAAAGCGAAATACATATGGTGCAGGCGCTGGAGGACGTAAAGAAAGCCGGCTGCAACGCGCTGGTGGTCTATCTCGGCAACTTCGGCCCGGAGATCTCCGAAACGCTGCTTGCAAAGCATTTCGATGGCCCGGCCATGTTTATCGCCGCGGCTGAAGAAACCGGTGACAACCTGGTGGGCGGCAGAGGCGACGCCTACTGCGGCATGCTGAACGCCAGCTACAATTTGAAGCTGCGGGAGATCAAGGCCTACATTCCCGAGAATCCCGTGGGAGATGCGGAGGAGTGCGCCGATAACATTCACGAATTTATTCCCATTGCCCGGGCCATTGTGGGTCTGCGGGATTTGAAAATCATCAGCTTTGGCCCCCGGCCCCTGAATTTCCTTGCCTGCAATGCGCCCATCAAGCGGCTTTACGACCTGGGTGTTGAGATCGAGGAAAACTCCGAGCTGGATTTGTTTGAGGCTTTCCACCAGCACGACGGCGACCCCAGAATTGCCGAGGTGAAAGCCGACATGGAGCGGGAGCTGGGCGAGGGCAACCAGAAACCGGAAATTCTGGAAAAGCTGGCGCAGTATGAGATCACCTTGCTGGACTGGATCGAGAACCACAAAGGCTACCGCAGATACGTGGCCATTGCAGGCAAGTGCTGGCCCGCATTCCAGACCCAGTTCGGATTTGTGCCCTGCTATGTCAATTCCCGGCTGACCGGACGGGGGATTCCCGTTTCCTGCGAGGTGGATATTTACGGCGCGCTGTCGGAATTTATAGGCGCCTGCGTTTCCGGAGATATCGTCACGCTGCTTGACATCAACAACACGGTTCCGAAGGATATGTTTGAAACCGAGATAAAGGGAAAATTTGATTACGCACTGTCTGATACCTTTATGGGCTTCCATTGCGGCAATACCTGTTCCAAAAAGCTCTGCAAGCCCACCATGAAATATCAGATGATCATGGCCCGCACCCTGCCCGAAGAGGTCACCCAGGGCACGCTGGAGGGGGACATCGTTCCCGGGGAGATCACCTTCTTCCGGCTGCAAAGCACAGCGGACAGCATTCTGCGGGCCTATGTGGCCCAGGGCGAGGTGTTGCCTGTGGCCACCCGGTCCTTTGGCGGCATCGGCGTGTTTGCTATTCCGGAAATGGGCCGGTTCTACCGCCATGTGCTGGTCGAGAAGAATTACCCCCATCACGGCGCGGTGGCGTTTGGTCACCACGGCAAGGCGCTGTTCGAGGTGTTTAAATACCTGGGCGTGACGGACATCGGCTTCAATCAGCCGAAAGGTATGCTGTATCCCAGTGAAAACCCTTTTATGGGATAAACCGCTGAAAGCGGGGCCGAAGGACAGAAAAAGCCTCTACATAAAGAGGAGGTGGCGCTGGTCCCCGGCAGAATCCTGTATCTCCAAAACCTGATATATAAATGCAAAAAATTCCCTTTGCCTGAGAAAGCGCGGCCCGCCAGTCGCGCAAAAGGCAAAGGGAGTTTATTCAAATGAACGGCAGGCCCCGTTTGGCCCATACAAGCTGAAATTGTAGTTGTCAACCGTATTGCATCGAATACCGCGAAAGGAACAGAAAAACACATGGCAACCGAAAGGGTCAGGATCGTGGATATTGCAGAGGAACTGGGGCTGAGCACGGCCACCGTCTCCAATGTCATTCACGGAAAGACAAAGAAGCTGTCGGACGAAACGGTGAAACGGGTGCAGGAGCTTCTGGAAAAGCGGCGGTATCTGCCGGACAGGGCGGAGATCCTTTTAGCACAGAACGATGCAAAGATCATAGGCGCGGTCATCTGCGACCATGAAAAATACGAGGGCCGCCCGCTGGAAGACCCGTTTATCTCCGCTTCCATAAACGCGCTGTCGAAGGAAGCAGAGCGGGCAGGAAAATTTCTAATGCTGAAAGTGACGGACCGATGGGCGGATATTCCCCGGTTCGCCTCCATGTGGAACATGGAAGGCATGGTGCTCATCGGCTTCTGCGCCCAGGATTATAAAAAGCTGCGGGAGCAGCTGCATATCCCCTTTGTGGTCTACGACGGATATATGGAGGACATGGGCAGGCTGGCGAACCTCTCCGTCGACCACTTCGACGGCGGAGCCCAGGCTGGCCGATATCTCAAAAGCCGCGGCCATAGAAAGGTCCTGTGCATAGCCGACAACAACACCTGTATGGACAGGGAAAGATTCCTGGGATTAAAAAGCGAGCTGCCCTGCGCGGAGCTTATGGTCATTCCCATGAAGCGGGAAGCGCGGGCCCGCTTCTATCGGGAGCATCTGGCGGATATCAGAAGGTATTCCGCCATTTTCGCCGTGTCTGATTTTTACGCGGTGGAACTCCTGCAATTCCTAACGGGTACGGGCGTGTCCGTCCCGGAGGACGTATCGGTCATCGGTTTTGACGGCGTGTGGGAAAGTGAAAAAACAATTCCGCCCCTGACCACCATAAATCAGGACCATCGGGAAAGGGCCGTCCGGGCCGTAAAAACGCTGGAGCAGTTGAAAGAGGACGCCTGCATGAAAAAGAATATTCTGCTGCCAGTGGCCCTGTTGGAGCGTGGCAGCGTCCGCAATATAAATTTGCACAAATAATTCCCTGAAATTTTGTCGTGGGTTACGCAGTTAACCTTTGGCAAACCACTCCCATCTGCTTTATCATTTTCTTATGCTATCAGAACAGGGGGAAAAAGCAGATGGAAAAACGGAAGTTGATCGTCCCAGCGGATATCCGCCGAGCTTTTCAGGAAGTGGGATTGAAAAAAGGACAGGCCGTTATGGCGCACACCTCGCTGAGCCGCCTGGGATATGTATGCGGCGGGGCGCAGGCGGTGATCGAAGCGCTGCTGGACGGCGTGGGAGATGAGGGAACCGTTATGATGCCCACGCAGTCTTGGAAAAACCTGGATCCCTTTTCGGGGGTCTATGGGCAGGAACCCAAAGAATGGTGGCCCATCATACGGGAAAATATCCCTGCCTATGACAAGCGGATCACGCCTACCAATACTATGGGCGCCGTGGCGGAAATGTTCCGGCAGTGGCCGGGGGTTCTCAGGAGCGATCACCCCGCAAGGTCCGTGGCAGCCTGGGGAAAATCCGCCCGGTATCTGACAGAAAATCACGGCCTGTCCGATATCTTTGGCGACAGCTCGCCCATCGGAAGACTGTATGAGCTGGACGGTTATGTGCTGCTCATTGGCGTTGGATACGACAAAAACACCTCCCTGCACCTTGCGGACGTTCGGGCGGAATACCCCGGCAAGCACACGGTGCGGGAGGGCAGCGCCGTACAGGTCGGCGGGCAGCGGGTATGGAAAACCTATGAGACCCTGGCAGTGGACGGAGAAGATTTCCCTGCCATCGGCGAAGCCTTTGAGCGGACCGGGCAGGTGCGGCACGCGGCCCTGGGAAACGGCGTTCTTTCCATGATGCGCCAGCGGACATTGGTGGATTTTGCCGTAAAGTGGATCGAGGAAAACCGCAGATAACGGTAGGAGGTTCGATTGGAAAAAAAGTATAACAAAACGCTGTATGCCTGCTTTGTCGGGTACATTGTGCAGGCTGTCGTAAACAATTTTTCGCCCCTTCTTTTTCTCACGTTTCAAAGCAGCTACGGGATAGAGATGTCCCAGATCACGCTGCTGATCACCTTCAATTTCGGCGTGCAGCTGCTGGTGGATCTGGCGTCTATCGCCTTCGTTGACAGAATCGGTTACCGCGCTTCCATGGTGATCGCCCATCTCTGCGCCGCGGTTGGACTTGTCTCTTTGACCGTTTTGCCCGAGCTGTGCGGAAACGCCTTTGCCGGACTGCTGATCTCCGTGGCTGTTTACGCCGTGGGCGGCGGGCTTCTGGAAGTGCTGGTCAGTCCCATCGTGGAGGCCTGTCCCACCAAAAACAAGGAAAAGGCCATGAGCCTGCTGCACTCCTTCTACTGCTGGGGGCATGTGGCGGTGGTGCTGCTGTCTACCCTTTTTTTCCGGATATTTGGAATCGAAAACTGGAAGATCATGGCCTGCCTTTGGGCCCTTGTCCCCCTTGTCAACCTGTTTGTTTTTACAAAAGTGCCCATTGCGCCGCTCATGGAAAAAGGAGAAAAGGGACTGACGGTCGGCGTGCTTTTCCGGCGAAAGATATTTTGGGTGCTGATGCTCATGATGATCTGCGCCGGGGCCAGCGAACAGGCTGTGAGCCAGTGGGCTTCCGCGTTTGCGGAGACGGGCCTGCACATCAGCAAAACGTTGGGGGACCTAGCTGGCCCCATGCTGTTTGCGGTTTTGATGGGTGGTTCCAGGGCGTTTTACGGAAAATATGGCGACAGGATCGATTTGGACCGTTTTATGATCGGCAGCAGTATCCTGTGCATTCTTTCCTACCTCTGCATTTCCCTTGTGCCCAGCCCGATTCTGGGCTTTATCGGCTGCGCGCTGTGCGGACTGTCTGTGGGCATTATGTGGCCGGGGGTGTTCAGCAAGGCGGCGGCCATGGAAACGAAGGGTGGTACGGCCATGTTTGCCCTGCTGGCGCTGGCCGGGGATGTAGGCTGCTCAGGCGGGCCCACTGTGGTGGGCATGGTTTCCGGCGCCGCAGGCGACAATTTAAAATTCGGCATTCTTGCGGGCGTTGTATTTCCCGTGCTTCTGCTGGCGGGTATCTTCTTCTGCCGCAGCTATGATAGAAAGCTTCGCTGAAGCGGGCCGGGCCGCAGGAGATGCGCAGAACAGCGGATCAGCAGGAATTTACAGTGCAGGAGCCATTTTGGGAGGATACGCGTTCCGAAAAGCAGAAACTTAATTCGTCTTTTTGTATTTTTCTGTCCGGCTGTCGGAAATGATGCCGGAGAAGTTCAAGCCGAAACCGAAATCGTAGGTGTTGCCGCATTCATCGGTGTAGGGAGCCATGTCGAAGGGAACGTCCTCCTGCTGGGTCTCCACCGTATCCATATCCCTGGGGATCTGTACAGGCAGCAGACCGCTGGGCTGGGCGCCGCCTGTGAGAATATCCAGCACCGCCTGGGTCTGTACGCCGAAATGCGCCACAATGCCGGCGGCTTCCCGCTCGAACTCTGCCATGACCATGGGCTTGTTCATTTCCGCAATAACGATCACCGGCTTATTTCCCATGCGGCGTTTAGTATCGAGAATATTGTCTAAATCGCTTTCGTTTGCGGCGCGGACTGTTTTATCCTTGTACCCCCGGTTGGTAAAATCCTCATAGGGATCTCCTCCGGCAATGCTGTGCTCCCGGGCAAGCCTTGCCGTATAGGGGCGGAATTGCAGGCTGACGGGCAGGTAGCCGTTGCCGCCCTGCTCCCGATCGCTGACCTCATAGGGGTTCGTGATGGGCGTTTCGATGAACACCAGCCCCACGTCGGCTTCCTCCGGGCTGTCTGCCACGGTGAAGTATTTTTCCAGCAGTGTCCTGGGCACGGGATCAAAATTTTTTGCCGGGTCCAGGTTGCGGAAAAAAGCGGGGGTCGCGTCTATGTGGCGGCTGGGCACATAGACCTTCACGCCTTTTTTCAGGGGAAGGACATTTTCCTTGTTTTTCAGCAAAATCACAGATTTCAGCTGGGCTTCATAGCCCTCTCTGCAAAATTCTTCACAGCCCACCAGAGCGGCGCTGTCTTCGGTTTCCAGATAGGGGTTTTCAAACAGCCCGCATCGGAAGGAATTCCGCAGCAGCCGCACGGCGGATTCTTCAAAGCGCTTGCGCATGGCGGCTTCTCCGTATTTTTCACAGCCCAGCCGATAAGCCTCCAGCACGGGGGCGGCTTCGGCGTTGCCGCCGAACTGGTCCACGCCGTTCATCAAAATACGGAGGTGACGTTCGGCTTCGCTCAGTTCTTCCACGCCCCAGCAGCGGCTGGCAAAGCCCTCCACTCCCTCGCCGTGGTCGGCGGTAATGCCCCAGTCGGTGCAGACCACGCCGTCATACCCGTACTTTTCACGGAGCAGGTCGTGAATGATGTACTCGCTGTAGGAGTTTCCCACGTTTTCGCCGT
>CAZXLM010000083.1:0-6881 GCA_964642055.1 uncultured Acutalibacter sp.
GGTCGGTTCGCGGCTTGTGTCCCACTGGGACACGCTCACCCTTGAAAGGGGGCTGTCACGGCAGAGCCGTGACTGAGGGGTCTTGCAGTTGCGGAAGCAAAACCCCTCCGCCATGCTGTCGCATGGCCCTCCTCCCCTTTCAGGGGAGGCTGGCCGGTATCATATAAATTCCAGTTTACCGCTTTCTTTCGGTCGGGCCGCAGGCTTTTAACCAACGCCTGTTTCCTTCCCGAATCAAGTGCAGCGTTTCGCTGCCATCTCCTTCGCCAGTTCTCCCAGAATGCGCACGCCCTCGGTCAGCTGCTCGTCGGTAGGGGTAGAGAAATTGATGCGGAAAGAAGAACAGGGCGTGCCTTCGTCCGTCAAAAAGGCAGTTCCCGGCACCACGCAGGCCTTTCGCTCCGCCGCCCGCTTCACAAAATCCAGCATATCTACAGTCTCGGGCAGGGTACACCAGGCAAACAGGCCGCCTCGGAAGGTACTCCAGGTGATAATCGGCCGGAAATACTTTTCCATAGCTTCCAGCAGCACGCTGCTTTTTCGATGGTAAATGGCCCGCAGCCTGTCAAGATGCGCCTCATAATCCCGGGTGGTCATGAACCGATGGCAGACGATCTGCGCCCAGATATTGGAATGCACGTCCTCCCCCTGCTTGCAGACCACCATCTTCTGAATGATTTCTTTCGGACCGATGGCGTATCCCACTCGCATGCCGGGAGACACCACCTTGGAAAAAGAACCGGCGTACATCACGACCCCTTCCGTATCGAAGGACTTGATGGAAGGCAGATCCTGCCCGGCAAAACGAAGATCGCCGTAGGGGTTGTCCTCCAACACGATGACGCCGTGATCCCTGCACAGCTCATACACCTTTTTTCGCTTTTCCAGGCTCATGGTGATTCCGGAAGGGTTCTGAAAATTGGGAATGGTATAAAGGTATTTTACATTTTTCTCTTGTTCCAAGGCCTCCTGAAGCTTTTTCGTGTCGATGCCGTCCGGTTCCATAGGGATCCCCCGAAGCTTGGCCCGATAGGAGCGAAAGGTATTCAGCGAGCCAATAAAGCTGGGGGCCTCGCACAGCACCACGTCTCCTTCGTTGAGGAGAGTCTTCGTCAGCAGATCCATGACCTGCTGGGCGCCGCTGGTAATGAGGATCTCGTCCTCCGCCCCGCCTACGCCGTGCTTCTCTTTCATATATCGGCGCAGGTGTTCCCGAAGGGGCGTGTACCCTTCGGTAACGCTGTATTGCAGGGCCTCCACCGGCGTATTTTCCAACAACTCCGCGGAAATACTGCGGATATCCTCGTAAGGGAATGCGTCCGGCGCGGGATTCCCAGCGGACAAGGGAATGATCCCTGGCGTTGAAGAATTCTTCAAAATTTCCCGGATCGCCGAGGGCTTCAGGTTTTTTACCCGTTCTGAAAACTGATATTGCATAGGGTTTCTCCTTTCAGAAAGAAAATAAAAAAGGCCCTGCCCCACATGGGACAGGAGACCTCCTGCGGTGCCACCCAATTTGAAAAAGCCAGTCAAAACAAGAGGCTTTTCCCACTCTGTTCCTTAACGCGGAAAACACGCCGGGGCATTTCCTCCCCGTCCTCCCGGATCCATTCTCAGGCTACCCCTGCCGCTTTTCCACCTGCGGCGGCTCTCTGAAAAAGGGATAATGGCCCAATACTACTCCCGGTCTCAGGTTTCGATACGATTTATTATATGTCCCTGCTTGTCAAAAGTCAAATCTTTTTGCGAAAAATCCGGGCAGGCCTTTAGATTGTCATAATTTATTTTACATAATTTTTTCGGCACAACCTCTTTTGAACTCTATACATGCTGTAAAATTGGAAGTCTTTCACTGTAAAACGACAAGTTTTTTCATCCAGTTATTGACATAAAATTTTTTCGGTCGCAGGTATAATCTCGTTACAAGCAGCATAAGCGGTTTCCCATAATTTGATACGAGGCGGTGTTTTCAGTGGAAGGTTCAAAGGTTCGGCAGGCATTTGAGCGCGCCGGGGAGTATTTACACTCCATTTACGCGCGTAAAGCGATCATTGCAATAGCGGGGTTTCTTTCGGGGCTGCTCTGCTCACGAGGGCTCGTGTTCGGAAAATACGCGCCCTTCGGGGTAGCGGCGGTAGCGGCGGCGCCCGGAGGCGGCATGTGGGCTGCGGTGTTCGGTGCATTTTTCGGCTATCTGCTGCCCTCACCCGTTTATATTTCCGTGCGGTACGCGGCAGCCCTTGTAGCAGTGGCGGCGATCCGCTGGTCCCTATCAGAGCTGAAAAGCGTGAACACCCACCCCATGTACGCCCCGGCAGTGACGTTTCTGCCCCTGCTGCTGACCGGGCTCACCATGGTGTTTCTAAGCGGCTCCGTAAACTATTCGGCGGCGCTGTATCTTGCGGAATCGTTTTTAGGCGCGGGCGTCGCCTATTTTCTGAACCGCACCTCCAATCTGCTTCTGGGCCTTACGGCGGACGGGAAGTCCCGGTCCGACGGCCTGTATGACAGCGGCGACGTGGCGGCCCTGGCGGTAACTGCCGGCGTGCTGATACTCTCCTTTTCCGGCGTTACCATCGCCGGGGTGTCTATCGGGCGTATCCTGATGATCCTAATGGTGATCTACTGCGCCAGAATGGGCGGCATCGGCGGCGGGGCCGTAGCGGGCGTTACGGCCGGGGCCGTTCAGGGACTTTCCACCGCCGGGCTTTCCTATCTGTCCGGGGCCTACGGCCTGGGCGGACTCATGGCCGGGGTGTTCTCCCCCATGGGAAAGGTAGCCGCTGCAGTAGCGTTCATCATTTCCCACGGCGTAGCCTCCTTACAGGCAGGAACGGGAAATTCCCAAATGCTGACCGGGGCTGTTGAGGTCGCCGCCGCCACCATCATTTACATGGCGCTGCCGAGAAGCCAGCGGCTTGCGGAGCTTTTCGGCGTCCGGAAAGACAGCCTCAGCGGCGGGGCCCTGCGGAACAACATCGTTATGCGGCTGCGCCACGCTTCTGAGGCCCTTTCCAAGGTATATTCCTCCGTAGACGAGATCTCCCAGAAGCTTTCCCAGGTCTGCGCGCCCAATATGCAGGGAGTGTACAACCGTTCTACGGAAGCGGTCTGCGCCGGCTGCGCCATGAGCGCGGTATGCTGGCGGAAGCACAAGGAACAGACATTGGAAAATTTCTCCCAGCTCTCCAAGACCCTCCGGGAAAAGGGCAAGGTGGAGACCGAGGATTTTACAGAGGATTTCGGCAGACGATGCACCAGGTCGGGAGAAATGCGGGACGAGCTGAACAAAAACTACGGCCGGTATCTGATGAAGGAGGCCGCCGAGCTTCGCGCGTCTCAGGTTCGGGAGGCGGCGGAGCAGCATTTTAAAACCACCGCCGGTATTTTGGACGAAATGGCAGAGGAGTTTTCCCTGTATCAGCACTTTGACGAGGAAGCAGCTCAGCGGGTGGAGGATATCCTGCGGGATAACGGCGTGACTCCCCTGGAGGTCTGCTGCCGTCTGGACCGATTCGGCCGCATGACGGTGGAAGCGGAGATCCATAGGGAACGGCAGAAGCGGCTGAACCGGGCCGTATTTGCCAAGGAAATTTCCACTGCCTGCGGGAGAACCTTTTCCCCGCCCTGCGTGAGCACCACAGAAGACCGCTGCCGCATTCAGATGTGCCAGCGCCCCGCCTTTGACGCGGGCAGGGGCTTTTCCCAATACTGCGCCAGAAACGGAGCCTTCTGCGGAGACAGCGCCAGCGTGTTTTACGATGGCTGCGGCAGACTCATCGCCGTGTTGAGCGATGGCATGGGCACCGGCGGAAGGGCTGCCGTGGACGGCGCCATGACCTCCGCCATGGCGGAAAACCTTCTGAAGGCCGGGATCGGCTTTGACAGCATGCTGCAAACCGTCAACGCGGCTCTCATTGCCAAGTCAGGGGACGAATCCCTAGCCACCCTGGACGTGACCTGCATCGACCTGTTCACCGGAAAAGCGGAGTTTCGTAAGGCCGGGGCCGCCTGTACGATCCTGCGCAGGGGCCGTCGCACAGAGGTGATAGAGGCTTCCAGCGTGCCGGTGGGCATTATGCCGGACGTGGAATTTACACGCTACGAGCGGGACCTGAACGCCGGAGACTTGATCGTTATGATATCCGACGGCGTGGCAGTTTCCGGTACGGAATGGCTGGCAGACCTGATCCTCAACTGGGACGAGGAGGAAAACCCCAACCTGCTGGCGGAGCGCATTACCGAGGAAGCCCAGAAACGCCGGAGCGACGGCCACGAGGACGACATCACCGCCCTGGTGCTGGTAATGACCTGAAATAAAAAAAGTCTCCCTATGTAAGGGGAGGCTTTTTCTTTACTTCCTATCTAACAACTGACAACTGACGACTCATAACTAACAGATAAATTGCCGGATCGCCTGGGCCAAGCCGTTTTCGTCGTGGGGAGCAACGATGTGCTTTGCCGTGGCCAGGGCCTCCGGCGAGCCGTCCGCCACGGCGGCGGAGCACCCGGCAGCTTCCAGCATGGTAAGGTCATTGCCGTTATCGCCCACCGCCATGATCTCGTCTCTGCCTATCCCCAGCCGCTCTGCCAGCGCCAGAACCGCCGCACCCTTATGGGCCCCAACGTCGTTGATCTCCAGATTGTCCGGAATGGAGGAGGTCAGCCGCAGGCCGCCTAAACTTTCCAGCTTTTCCCGCAGTTCACCCCTGACGCCCTCCTTCAAATAGGGAAGGTTTATTTTTTCCGGGCACAGCCCGGTCTCCTCCAGCATTTCTCCCAGGCTTTCCATAAGCGTATACCGCTTTCCGTCCACAAAAAGTAATTTTTCCTCCGGCATTCCAAAATGGGACACAGCCATCTCCGGGTAGCCGATCTTCGTAATGGAGCCGCCGTCCCGGTAATATTCCGTGTAAACGTCATATCCGTCTAAGATCGCCTGTACCTGTCGGGCCTTTTCGTTGGGGATCAAGCAGCTGTACACGGCGCGGTTTTCCTTTTGGTCGTACACGACCGCCCCGTTTGAGGTGATGAGATACCGCACGCCAGGCAAGCCGGAGATTTCTGCCGGCACAAATTTCTGCATGCGTCCTGTGGCGGGAACAAGGACCACGCCCTTTTTCTGCGCCTGGATCAGGGCTTCCCGGTTTTCCGAGGAAAGCTGCCTGTGCCGGACAATGGTGGTCCCGTCAAGGTCAAATGCCAGCATACGGATCATATCTCGCCATTTCCTTTCTTCATATTGTCTGTTTTGCCGCTTTTTTCCTCCGCCTGGGGCGCTGGCAAAAAACTCAGCTGTTCCTCCGCCGTTTCCTCTGGCAAAAGCACCTCTGCCAGATTCACGATCCCAAGCCCCTTGTCCCGGGCATATTTCACCGTGTAGGCGGTGCCTCCCCGGCCAGTCTTCGTCAGGTAGCACAGGCAGTAGGCGCTGTGGTCCACCAGATAACGGTTCCGCCGGAACATGCAGTCTCTTGTGTACGCGTCTCCGGTGTAGATCACCTCGTCTGCCTGCCGGAGCAGCGCGCGGTAGACCGCCGCGTCCCGCTGGCTCCACAGGCTCTCCTGCCCCAGGCAGGGCAGCACCAGCACCAGGCGGACGGGCAAATCTCCCTCCGCCCGCGCCCGCAGGACCTCCTGGGCGGCCAGCGTGTCAAATCCAATGGCGCCTCCGGCCAGGAAGGTATCCACGCCCTTTTCCAGCAGCCCGGGCATCTCCGCCCGCAGCCTGCGGCGCACCAGCAGGCCCTCCCGGGGCGGAATACGCCTGTGCCCGGTAAAGCAGCAGCACTTTTCACAAATCAGTTTCACAGAAGCTTCCTCCTGAAAAAGGAGTAAAGGCCGATACGAGCACAGACCTTACCATACCATAACCGCCACGGTTTGTCAAAAAGACAGACTTCACTTCTCCGGCGGGTGGAGCCTCCGCCATTCTTCGATCTGCCGCAGCCTCTCCCTGACCCGGCTTTCGCTGCCCTCCCCTGTGGGGACGTAATACTTTTTCCCCGCCAGGGAATCGGGCAGGCATTGGAGGTTTGTCAGCTTGTCCTCCACGTCGTGGGCGTACTGATATCCCTCGCCGTAATGCAGCTCCTTCATCAGCTGGGTGGGCGCGTTGCGGATCGCCAGGGGCACCGGCTCTGCCAGCATGTTTTGGGCGTCCCTTTTGGCGGACTCATAGGCCATGTAGAGTGCGTTGGATTTCGGCGCCAGGGACAGATACACCACGGCGTGGGTCAAATTCACCGTACATTCCGGCATTCCGATAAAATGGCTGGCCTGATAGGCGGCGGTGGCGATCTCCAGCGCCCGGCTGTCCGCCATGCCCACGTCCTCGCTGGCAAAGCGGATCAGCCGCCGGGCCACATACAGCGGGTCCTCCCCAGCCTCCAGCATTCTCGAGAGCCAGTAGATTGCCGCGTCCGGGTCGCTGTTGCGCATGGATTTGTGCAGGGCGGAGATCAGGTTGTAATGCTCCTCCCCTTTTTTGTCATAAAGCAGGGATCTCCGGCTGGTGCACTGCTCCAATATCTCCGGTGTGACCACCGTTTTCTCTCCCTCTCGGCGGCCGTTTAAGACCGCCATCTCCAAAGTTCCCAAAGCGGTGCGCGCGTCTCCATTGGCAAAATTCGCAATGCTTTCCAGCATGTCGCCGGAAATTTCCACCTGCCAGTCTCCAAAGCCCCGCTGGTCAGTCAGAGCACGGCGCAGAAGAGAAACGAGGTCTGCCGTGGTCAGAGCCTGCAAAACGAACACCTTGCACCTGGATAAGAGGGCGGAATTCACCTCGAAAGAAGGATTCTCCGTGGTGGCGCCGATCAGCACAATGCTGCCCCGCTCCACAAAGGGCAGGAAGGCGTCCTGCTGGGCCTTGTTAAAGC
>CAZXLM010000084.1:0-6868 GCA_964642055.1 uncultured Acutalibacter sp.
CGGAGCAGGTCGTGAATGATGTACTCGCTGTAGGAGTTTCCCACGTTTTCGCCGTTTTTGCCGTCCTGTCCCCAGGAGACAGAGTAGTATGGCATGATCGCCGCCGCTTTTCCGGTAGGACCGTCCAGCCGGAAAGCGCCGTTCAGGAACGGGGTCAAATGCTCTTCAAAATTGCCGCCGGGGTATACTGCATACTTGCCCCAGGCGTAGTGGGCATCTCTGCCGCCCTCGCAGGTGCCGCCGCCGGGCCAGTGTTTTGCCATGGCGTTTACGCTGTCTTTGCCCCAGCCGGTCTCTGTGTTTTCGGTGGTCTGCATGCCGTCGCAGTATGCCCGCGCCATGTCGGCGGACAGATCGTGATGTTCGCCGAAGGTATCGCCGAACCGCATCCAGCGGGGCTCGGTGGCAAGATCAATCTGCGGGGAAAGGGCGGTAGCAATGCCCATTGCCCGGTATTCCTTAGAGGCGATTTCAGCAAAGCGCCTGCACAGTTCAGGGGAGAAGGTTGCAGACATCGCCAAGCCCTCGGGCCATTTGGAAACGTCTCCCCCTGCGCCGCCCCGGTACTCTGCGCCGGAGGTCGCCGCGCCGTGGCGGGGGTCGCTGCTGGTGTTCACCGGCAGACCAAGGGGCAGGCTTTCCGCCATCGCCTGCATTTCATTGTTCCAGCGGGCGGCGGTGTCGGCGTTTTCCAGCTTCATAGCCAGAATGTGCCGGATATGGTCCTTACCCAGCAAATCCTTCTGCTGGTCGCTGAGCGCCCAGGGCTTTTCCCCGCTTTCCGGGAAGGGCTTTCCGTGATAGGTGCCGGGGAAGGGTCCGCCGGGCATGGCGGGCACCATCTGGTGGGGGGAGTACAGCATCAGCCCGGCGATCTGCTCCACTGTCATGCGGGAAGCAAGGTCCTTCGCCCGCTCGTCTGCGGAAAGCCGCCAATCCTCATAGGGCAGCAGCTCCCCGGTTTTTGCCAGATCCTTAAAACAGCAGCCGTCCTGCTCCAGGATTTCTACCCCGGACCCCGGGCAGAATCCCAGCTGGGGGCCATTTTCGTTCTCTACGACCACAAATTTTCCGTCTTTGGAGGTTCGCTTGTTCACATCGTATCTTCCTTTCCGCGTTTTCATAAATCCAATTTTTGAAGAGTTACAGCCGTTTTGCTTGGCTATATTTTACACAAAAAGGAAGGCATAAGTCAATCGGATTTTGTAAATTACAGTGCATATATCCTTTTGGGTTCAATCCACAAGGGCTGGACGCTCCTCCGGGTTGAAGGGAAGGGCGGACAGGTCTTCTTCGGTAACGGTGTATTCCAGGCCTTTTCCCTTGGCGGTCAGTTTCCCCCAGGAATAGCGGATTTTTGCTTCGCTGATGCCGCTGCCCTTCAGGCAGAGAACGCGCTCCTTCCCCGGAGGCAGATAGTACACCGTGAAGTCGGAAAGATTACCGCTCAGCAGCGCCGTGCCATCTCTGTGCAGCTCTGCGGAGCCATGGGCAAGCCCGGAAACGCACAGGATACTGTCGCCTTGTTCCGGGGACTTGTTTGTTACGGCGTACCAGCTTCCAAATTCAGTATCACTTGTAAATGTAAAGCTGTTTTGCGCGGTGGTATCGATTTGGAAATGTCCCGGGCCAAGCTTGGCGCCGGGAAAGTAGCTGTGATAGACCCGCATATCGCTCGGCTTTGGCTCTCTGGCAAACGGGCAGGACTCTCCTGCGCCGTTTTTGATTTCCAGGCCGGCAAAACCGCTTCCGGAAGACAGAATGGAATATTCACCGTCCTCATATCCCCACAGGTACTGCCAAAGCTCGTCTCCGGTGTATTCGGTCACGGTTTTGACGCCGTCCGGGCCGGACACAGTGACAGTATACGGTTCGGAAGAAACCATGGCAAGAATACCGTTTTCCATCAGGCGAAACTCCCGGTACAGGGAATCCATTCTGCCCTGGAGGGCCTGCGGGGCCGGATCATCAATTCCTTTGTACTCCGCAGTGATGTCAAAGGGAACGTCCTCCCGCTCCCAATAGGTTGTTTCCGCAGTGATTTCTCCGTGGCTGTCGAATGTAATGGCAGCGTGGTCAAACCCGTCAAAGCTTTCGTACACCGTTCTTCCGTCCCGATAGCGGAAGGTCGCGGAGACCTTCATGCTGCCGTCATAGTCTTCTTTTCCGGCGGTATAAAATGTCAAGCTCCGGTGGAAGGGGATCTCGATGGTCATCTGCTCGGAAGGTTTTGCAGTCCAGGATGGCCACTCGCCGCCTTTTACACCGGAATCATCACGCCAGAGCGTCTCCTGGCTCCACTTATAAACTCTTTTGGAATAGTTTTCTTCGTAGCTGAACATATCCAGCACATCTACGCCCAGAACAAAATCCGGCATCTGTTTCGGTATCGTAAAGGTGAGCGAGACGGATTCTCCTTCTTCATCGCTTGGCTGGTTCAGCAATAGCTGTGTGTAGCTGTCCGGGCCGGAGGAAACCGGGGAATCGCCCTGCGTACAGCCTGACGTCAGGCAAAGCGCCGAAAGGACCAGAAGCACTGCAAAGATTCGTCTCATGCTGGGGCCTTCTTTCTCAAAAAAGGGATTTGCCATTATACAACCGAAAGAAGAGAAACTCTCAGTTTTCGGGACACGTTTGCAAAAAAACAGGAACCCGGGAGGGTTCCTGTCTTTCGCAATTTTTACAGCTCCACGGTCACGCCTGCAAGGGCTTCGTTTACCACGAGCAAAACGCCTTGCTCTGTGGTCTCTGCCTGCGCGCCGGAAACGGATTTCACGCCGGGAATGCCGTGGAGCAGCATACGGAGGTTTTCCGCCTTTCCGGCAAAGCGGAAGCGGAGAGCGCCGCCTTCTCTTGCCCCGGTGACGCGGAGCATGTCGTTGCCGTCCTTGTTCCTGATATTTGCGGCAGCGGAGGTTTTCAGCTGGTACACATGGAGGGTCAAGTCTTTGCCGTAGTCATATTCCACATTCTGGTCGTCTGCGCCGATGGGGAGAATGGTGTTTTCCCGCACCATCAGGGGCAGGCTCGTGAAACCATGCACCTCGTGGAGCCAGCGCCCGCCCTCGACAACGCGGTCATCCAGCAGCCCGGTCCATGTGCCGGCAGGAAGGTAGTAGTCCACGTCCCCCTCTTTGGTGAACACCGGGGCCACCAGCAGCCGTTCTCCCAGCATATACTGGCGGTCAAGGTCGCCGCAGGGGATATCCTCCGGAAATTCCAGCACCATGGCGCGCATGGCGGGTATGCCGGTGTTGTGGGTCTCCACAGCGGCGGAATAGAGATAGGGCATCAGGGTGCATTTCAGGTTGGTGAATTTCCGCACAACGTCCACCGCTTCCTCGTCGAACAGCCAGGGCACCCGGTAGGAATTGGAGCCATGGAGCCGGGAATGGGTGGAAAGCAGCCCAAAGGCCGCCCAGCGCTTGTAAACGTCCGCCGGGGCCGTGCCCTCAAAGCCGCTGATGTCATGGCTCCAAAAGCCAAAGCCGGACAGGCACAGGGACAACCCGGCCCGGAGGGATTCGCTCATGGAAAGGTAGTTGGAGGAGCAGTCGCCGCCCCAGTGTACAGGGAATTTCTGCCCGCCCACCGTGGCGCTGCGGGCAAAGAGGCAGGCGCTATTTCTGCCCTTGTATTCCTCCAAAAGCTCAAACACGCACTTGTTATACAAGTAAGTATAGTAGTTGTGCATGAGCGTGGGATCGCTGCCGTCGAAATACACCACGTCCGTGGGAATACGCTCGCCGAAGTCTGTCTTGAAACAGTCTACGCCCATATCCAGCAGGGCGCGGAGCTTGCCCTGGTACCAGTCCCAGGCAGCAGGGTTCGTAAAATCTACAATGCCCATGCCCGCCTGCCACAGATCCCACTGCCACACGTCGCCGTTGGGGCGTTTTAAGAGATAGCCGTGCTCCATGGCTTCCCGGAACAGAGGGGACTTCTGACCGATATAGGGGTTGATCCACACGCAGATCTTTAAGTGTTTTTCGTTTTTCATACGGGAAAGCATACCGGGAACATCGTCGAACATGGCGCTGTCCCAGGTAAAATTGCACCATTCGTTTTCCCGCATCCAGTAGCAGTCGAAGTGGAAAACGTGCAGAGGAATTTTCCGCTGCGCCATGCCGTCCACAAAGCTCATGACGGTTTTTTCATCATAGGACGTGGTAAAGGAGGTGGTCAGCCACAGGCCAAAGGACCAAGCCGGCGGAAGGGCCGGGCGACCGGTCAGGGCAGTGTAGTTCTGCAGCACGGTTTTGCCGTCCCCGCCGCCGATGACCATAAAATCGATTTTCTCGCCAGGCACGGAGAACTGCACTCTCGTGACCACCTCGGAGCAGATCTCGTAGGAAACCTTATCGCTGGAATTGACCAGCACGCCGTAGCCGCGGTTAGTCAGGTAGAAGGGAATATTCTTGTAAGCGATTTCCGAGCAGGTGCCGCCGTCCTCGTTCCACATGTCTACGACCTGCCCGTTTTTTACAAAGGGCGTAAAACGTTCGCCTAGGCCGTACACCTTTTCGCCTATCCCTAAGTCGAACTGGCACCGCATAAAAGGTCCCTCCGGGGTTTTCATGGTGCTAATCATGGCGTGGCCGAAGCGGTCGCCGATCCTGGTCAGCTCTTTTCCATTATAGTAGTAAACGAAGGAAGCGGGGCTTTTCGTAATGCGCAGTTCGGTCCTGCCGCTGAAGATGGAAATTTCGTCTTCCGATTCTTTTACGTCCAGCGGGCACGCTTCCCGGATAAACTCAAACTGAGGCTCTTTTCTGGCGCTGCCCATAAAATGATAGGCCTGCGTGCGGATAATGTCCGGGCGGGGAGAGGAGATAAAAAGCTCCAGAACGGGACCGCCCATGGCCCGTTCGTCCTGAGGATAGGGAACGGAATAGAGATAAACGCGGTCCTTTTCAACTTTGACTTCCCTGATTTGTACGCAGTCTGCGGCTTCTACGCCGGGCAGGTTCAGCCAATAGCCTTTTGTAAATTTCATAAGGATTTCCTTTCTTCGCTGGAACGGTGCAGAGAATGCGCCGCGACCGTTGGGGTTTTCTGGTCTGTCGTTATCTGTATTGTACTGTGTTTCCTTCCAAAAGTCCAGAGGAAATGGAAAAGAAAGCCATTCCGTCAAAACCGAGAAAACCTAAAAAATTCAAAAACGGATTTAGCAAGATGCATAAAAACCAGAAACATCATTGACAAATATATTGATAAAAAGTATAATATAATACATAAAAAACAAAGCGAACAGAGTCTGCTGTATTTCTACGGTTAGAGGAAACAAGGGAAGTGTATGGAAAGAGATGATACCATTGCAGAAATAGAATAAGTCGTGGTAAGAGTTCGGTAAAGTATATTTTATAGAATACATAACGAGGGAATAGAAATGACAAAAAGGGCGGGAAATATCCTATTTTTCTTCATCATAGTTCTGGTGGCAGCGGCTTTTTGCGGTATGCTCTCCCCTTACGGTATTCCGGTGCGCCGTGCGCCGGGTCCCGATGTCCCGGTTGTAGTCGAGTGGGTTTCCTACTTCACGTTTCTTTCTGCGGCAAGCCTGTTTTCCATCGCCGCCGGGGTGAGCGCCCTTGCCTGGCTGGTCGTGCTGGGTGTATCCAAAAGGAGAGGGAGCGACCCCTCCCCCTGGGCAGTCTTCTTTGGCGGGGTTTCTCTCATCAACGCTCTCTTTTGTCTGGGCGGCCTGATTGCAGATTCCTTCACGCCCTGGCTTGCCATCGGGATCGCCGCCCTTTTAGCTGTCGCGTTCCTGTTACAGTTTATCAGAGCGTACCACTTGCCCCACAACTTCAAAATCATTTTTCCGGTTTTGTGGAGCGTCGCCGTCAGCCTGTTTCTGCTGTTCCGCATGTTCCTTTCTTCGTCTTGTTTTCCCGGCTTCTTTTCGTAAGAAACCGATTGTTCTCTTTTGTAGACTGAGGACCTGCCCGGTAACGTCATTGTCTGCTAGGGAAATAGGAGCGTTTGACTTTTTGGAATAATTATAATTGAAACAGCACAGCCGAGAAATGGAAAAACGCTGGAAACGCCCGGCAAAACGAAGGAGGAAAGTTCATCGTGAAAAAACAAGACAATCAAGACAACATAAAAATGATATGCTATCTGCTTTCCTACGCGCTTTTTGTGTTGCTGGAGCTGTGGTGGCTGCCCGCGCTGCTGGGCTGGGCGGGTGGATTGGCACGAAGAAATTACCGATTTGCGCCCCTCGTTGTAGCGAACGTCCTGTATTGGGTGGTATTGGCCTTTCTCCTGTTGCTGCGCACGCACCAAAGCGCCCGGCTGAGGCGCGAGGGCGTTTTTCTAAGCGCGGCCCTGTTCCTGCTTTCTCTCGGCCTCACTGTGTTCGCCGTTTGGCAGGACCAAAGCTGGGAGGGTATGGTCCTCCTAACGGTGGAGCAGCTTTATGATTCTGCACTTCTTTTGAAGGCGCGGAAACACACTGCCTGTCCGGAGACAAGCAGGGAGAAAAAAACTCTGCCCTGAATCTTTGAAAGCGGAAAATAAGCGCCTAACCAATAGCAGGCGCTTGTTTTCCGCTTGTGTGCAGAAAAGAGGGAACTACCAGATATGGTACGCGGAAAAGCAGGGAAAAGAGCCGGAGTGGAAGACGGAAAAATTTTTCAGGAAATTTTGCATTTCCCCTTGCAAAACCGGGACGGGCATGGTATTATAATCGAGCGTGACTGCACAAAGCGTTTCTTTTGAAACGTTCTGGGAATTTCCTTCGGAAATGTCCCGGGGCTGTCAGAGGAAACGCAGATATGCGATGAAGCGGGAGGTTGCGGCCCATCGGGCCGGTTTTTCCGTGGAGTATGTCCGATTTCAAACCGGGCGAAGGAATTTGAAA
>CAZXLM010000085.1:0-6802 GCA_964642055.1 uncultured Acutalibacter sp.
TCGACCCCGACACCGGCGAGGTCCTGCCGGAAGGAGAAAAGGGCGAGCTGGTCTTCACCTCCATCACCAAAGAGGCTTTCCCCCTGCTGCGCTACCGCACCCGGGATATCTGCGTGCTGTCCCGGAAAAAATGCTCCTGCGGCCGGACCTTTGTAAAAATGTCAAAGCCCATGGGCCGCAGCGACGATATGCTGATCGTCAAGGGCGTAAACGTATTCCCATCGCAGATCGAGACCGTTCTGCTGGAGCAGGGGTATCCCGCCAACTATCAGATCGTGGTGGACCGGCAGAACAATTCCGACACGCTGGAGGTCATGGTGGAGATGACGCCCGAGACTTTCTCCGACTCTCTGGCAAAGATCACCGAAATGGAAAAAGGTTTAGTGGCCGCCCTGAAAGCCATGCTTGGCATTTACGCCAGAGTAAAGCTTGTTGCGCCTAAATCCATTGCCCGCAGCGAGGGCAAGGCCGTCCGTGTCATCGATAAACGCAAAATCTGAGATCAGGGAGGAACAGTTATGACGATTCAGCAAATTTCCGTCTTTTTGGAGAACCGCGCCGGGCAGCTGGCCGAGATCACCGGTATCCTGTCCGACAGCCGCATCGACCTGCTGGCGGTCAACATCGCGGAAACCACCGACTACGGCGTGCTCCGCCTGATCGTTGACAAGCCCAAAGAAGCCTCTTCCATTTTACTGGACCACGGGTTCGTTCTCTCCGTCACCCCTGTGGTGGCCGTAGCCGTGCCCGACGAGCCCGGCGGCCTGTCAAAGCTTTTGACCGTGCTGGCGGGAGAAGCTATCGATGTGGAATATATGTATTCCATGCTCACCGGCAAAAACGGTCTGGCCTACATGATCTTCCGGGTGACAGATACCGAGCGGTTGGAAGCCGTCCTCAACGCAAACGGCCTTTCCGCCGCCGGGGAAGCGGACTTCGGCATTCACTGAAAAGGACGCGCAGCGCCCAAAAAAGAGAGCGGTCTATTGACTGCTCTCTTTTTCATATGCTCTCTTTCACCGATATCCCACGCGCACGCGCCTGTCGTTCCAGACCGCAGGATACCGAATACAGGGCCAGAGGTCGTTCTGCCCAAGCAGGGGCCCTCCAGATTTTGCCCGCGGTCCGGATAAAGAACGGCGGTCGGCCGGATTCAGAACAGAGCGGAAAGATACTGGCAGCGCAGCCGCGCCCCTACTGAAAGCTCCTTTTCCAACTGCTTTTCCAGGGCAGCGGCAAGCGTTATGAGCTTTTCCAGCTCCTCCCGGGTCAAAGTGTGATCGCTGAACCGCGCCCGCAGCGCAAGCTCCTCGATGTCCTCCGGCGGTGCGGTTTCTCCACCTGGCAGGCGGGCCGTTTCCCTGTACAGCCGGAGCAGGTGGGCGTACACACGCAGCGCCGCCCGATTCCGATCCTCCTGTCGGTAAGCACGCTGGCGGCAGGCGATACGCAGCCTGCGCTGGACGAAAGCCAGGAGAAGCAAGGCCGGAAGAAGCAGCACAAGCGGTAAAAGGCTCAGATCCGCAGGAGCCTTTTCCCCGGTGGCGGAAGGCCCTGCCGGTCCAACCGGCTCCGCCGGCGAAGATGCTGCTGCCGGAGCGCTTTCCACAGGCTGAACGGTCGGCGCAGGCGCAGACGTGGGCTCAGGCGGCGGCGCGCTCCCGTCCGGCGCGGGAGAGGCTAAGGCCGTGGGAGACGGCGAGGAGGCCGTTCTTCCATAGGGTCCGGCAGCATCCGTATAGGCGGCCGGAGCGTTCGGGCTGGCGGGCGTCATTTCTACAGGCAGCCAGCCGGTGCCGCCCCAATACACCTCCACCCACGCATGGGCGTTGTAATCCGGGATATCATCCCAGTTCCCATCGGCCCCCGCAGGAACGGCGTAGCCCTCGGCGTATCGTGCGGGGATCCCCATGGCCCGCAGCAGGGCCACGGCGGCGGTGGCAAAATGGACGCAGTAGCCCTCCCGGCTTTCTTCCAGAAAGTATTCCACAAAATCCCTGCCCTCCGGCAGCGTGGGCGGGGACAGGGTATAGGAACACTGCTCTGCCAGGAAGGACCGGACCGACAGCAGGATCCTTTCCCGGTCCTCGGGCCTTCCGGAATAGTTGAAGTCCGGATCGCCCCCCCAATGGCGCGCCATGTAATCCTCCAAAAATGCACGGGTGCTGTCCGGAAGCTGGGTATAATGGTCGTACACAAAGTCTGTGTACCGCTCCGCGGCTTCCAACAGGCTCCAGTCGTGCTCCGAAAAATCTTCCTTGGCCCAGTCGGGGATCCTCCAAAGCTCCGCGGCGTCCTTTCCGCCGGCCTCCTCAAATTGGAGCTGTTCCTCCAAAAGCCTGTCCCGGACCTCCCCTCCGGGATAGCCTTTTTCAGTTTTGAAAATAGTGAGGGGAGCGCCGTCTTCCGTCTCTATGCTGTGTTGCTCGGTGTATATTTCCTCCGGCGGACCGAAAACCGCTTCCATAAAGCGGCCCGGCATGGAGATTCCCGGTTCCACAGCGGCCGAGGCGGACAGGGAGTATTCTTTGGGAGCAGTCAAGCCGGAGGCCTGCAAACAGCCGTCGCCCTCGTATTCCATTCCATCAGGAAGCGCTTCGGAACCGGAAAGACCGTAGGGTACATAAACGCTTCGAGGATCCGCGCCCACATTTTCCACAGAAAGGCGGTAATCGCCGCGCAGTTCCTCTTCGGACGGATAGGCTTTTGCAAGGTCGGCCGGGAGAGTCTGGGCGTGAAAGTTCCCCAGGACCTCCTGAGCGGCGACGGCGTCCGTCCTTGACAGCTGCTCCCAGCCGGTCCCTGTGTACACGCTGCCCACAAAATTTTTCAGATAATCCTTCTCGGCCGCATACGCCGCGCCGGAATTCTCCCATTTGTGCCTGACGCGCAGAGCGGTTTTTCCAGTGTAGGAACGTTCCCCAAGGGCGCTCAGGTCCACCCGGCTCCCGCTTCCTGCCCTGCCCAGGCCGCCCAGGTTCCGGAGGGCGGCGGGCAGATCGATGTCCGTTGTCAGCCCGGAGCGAATATCGTTGGCGATTTGGGGCCGTTCATAGGTTTCAGGCGGGCAGGCCCTGTAGATCAGAATCATGCACAGGCCCAGCACAGGAAGCAGCAAAAGCGCGGTGGGCCGGGCAAAGACGCTGCCGCTGAAACGGAAACGCCCTCCGCTTTCCGCAGGCTGGCGGCCCCGGCGCAAGAAGGAAGCCGCGAACAGCAGGAAGGCCCAGAACAGCAGCAAAAAGCCAAGGGCCCAAAACCCGGGCAAAATTGAAATTGCCAAGGGGACCAGCAGGAAAAGCCCCGTCAGGCAAAAGGCGCCCAGGGCGCTTTTATGCCGGACAAACAGCCAGGAAAGGGCTTCAAAAAAAGGGAACTGCAAAAAGACGGCAAACAGGGTCGTCAGCTTTTTCGCTTTGCCGGGATCGGCAAAATCCGTGGGAATGGCGGGCATGGGGATCCGCAGCTTTTCGCCATAGGCCGCGAGCACCGGACCCACCGTGTGAAAGCAGCCCTGAGCTGCCTCATGAAACTTCCACCACAGAGCAAGCCCCCATATGACCGGGGGCACTATGGCCAGCAGCCATTTGTGCCGCTGGCCCGGCAAAAACTGCAGAGGGCACAGCAGGGCGCAGGCCGCGCCCATGAGGAATACCGGCCGCGGATCGAGAGGGATCTGAAAGGCCGTAAAAAAGCAGGCCATGGCCCCGAGTCCCCCCAAAAGGAGCAGAACGGCATAAAAGAAAAAGGCGGAGATCGGTTCCGGTTCCGAAAGCGCAGCAATGGGCCTGTCCAGCATCGGCATGCTGTCTTCCGTCTTTTTCCGCTTTTTCACAGTTCCTTCCTCCCTTCCAGACTGGAGCCCGCTTACAGCCGAAAGCCGTTTAAATCCTTTGCAATGCTTCCCGGCCGGATCGCGATAACATCTTCGGCCTCTACAGTCTCGTTTTCCCCGGTCTGCTCCGCCCCTGTCAGCAGGCTGAGCCTGGCCGCAGGCATTTTGGCCCGCACGGCGCTCAGCACGGTTTCGTCAGGCCTGCCGCAGAGATAGATCACATGGGAAACCCCCAAAGGGAGCTGCTCCTCCCGCAGGGACGCAGGCCGGACCCGGCGCTCTGCCATAAGTAAAGAATGCAGGGCCGCCTGGGCCGTTTCTCCGTCCGTGATCTCCAGCAGCGTAAATTCTCCCCCGTCCCCGTTCCAGAAGCCTGTCCGGCAGGCCGTTTCCTGTTCCAGTAGAAAGGCCGACAGAGAGGAAAAGGCGTCCAGCAGTCTGTCGGTCTCCCCGCCGGCGCCGTTCAAGTCCAGCAGAAACAGGATATGGTCGGAGATCGGCAGTCCAAATTCTTTCACAAGCGTTTTCCCTGTTTTCTGCGACAGCTTCCAGTGGACCCGGGAAAGCCTGTCTCCCGTCCGGTATTCCCGTAAATCAAAAAGCTCGGAGGGGTCGTCCCCGGGCTTTGTCTGGGAATATTTGTCCCCTTCTCCATCGGGCACAGTGACCCGATCCAAAAACAGCAGGGGCCGGTATACGGCAGGGTAAAACAACACGGCGCACCGGGCCTTTTTACCCAGCCGCACCGGCAGGGAAAACAGGCCCATATAGTCGCAGGCCCAAGCCTTGGAAAGGCTGCACACCACCTGGCCGCAGGCGGCAGAGGTGAGCCTGTGGGAAATGGCGGCTTTCCTTCCAGTGAAAAAGGAGAGCCGTTCCTCCTGGATCTCGCCGGTCAGCGTGTTGGATACGGTCAGGGTCACGGAGATCTGACCGCCAGCAAAGGGAAACCTGTTTTCAGCGGTAAGCCGCAGCAGGATCTTCTGCCCCTTTCTGGCCGTCCCGCTCTCCGTGGTAAGTTTCAGCCCGGTTCCCAGAATGCTGGGCAGGGAAATCAAAAGAGAGACAAAGGGCAGCGCCAGCGCCAGCAGCAGGACATACAGGGACAGGTAGCCGTTAAAGCAGATAAAGAATAGCGTCGTTCCCAGCAGCACCGCCAGATAGACAAGTCTGTTTTTCAGCATAGGCGGTCACTTTACCAGCGCCGGGGCAGGAACGGAGCGCAGAAGCTCCTCCAGAACGCCGTGTACGGCAGTCCCCTCGATCCTGGCCTGGGGGCTTGCCGCCACGCGGTGCTCCAGCACATTGAAAAAGAGGAGCTGGATATCGCCGGGGATCACATAATCCCGACCCGCCATCCACGCGGAGGCCCGGCAGGCCCGGATAAGGGCCCCGCCTGCTCTGGGGCTGGCTCCCATGCGCAGCAGCGGGCTTTCCCGGGTGGCGGCGCAGAGCTTTGCCACATACAGATAGATCTCGTCCGACACGTGGACCGCCGCCACCTGAGCCTGCATATTCAAAACATCTTCCAGGGAAGCCGCGGGACGAATGGAATCCACCGGACGTTCCGCCTCCGTCTGCTTCAATATTTTGATCTCCTGCTCCAAGGCGGGGTAGCCGATGGACAACCGCATCATGAAACGGTCCAGCTGAGATTCCGGCAGGGGCTGGGTGCCGGCGGAACCTGTGGGGTTCTGGGTAGCGATCACCGTATAAGGTCTGGGAAGCCGGTGGGAAACGCCGTCCACCGTGACCTGCCCCTCTTCCATAGCTTCCAACAGGGCGCTTTGAGTCTTAGCGCTGGTGCGGTTGATCTCATCCGCCAGAAACAAGTTGCACAGCGCCGCGCCAGGCCGGTACGCAAAACTGCCCTTTGCCTGGTCATGCACAGAAAAGCCCACTACATCGGCGGGCATGACCTCCGGTGTAAACTGGATCCGGTTGTACTTAAGGCTCATGGCCCGGGAGAACGCCAGCGCCAGGGTGGTTTTCCCCACGCCGGGGTTGTCCTCCAAAAGAATATGGCCCTGGGCCAGGATCGCCATCAGCGTTTTGCAGATGACCGTATCCTTGCCCACAATGGCCTTCCGTACTTCATTGACAATTTGCAGCGCCTGCGGCTGTATCATAAAAATCCTCCCTTGCCCGCGAAGAAGCAGGAGACAGAATGAACCGTCTCAGAATAGTGTTTGGAGAGGTCCGGTGTGTTTGCGAAGCAAAAGGGAGGCGCTTCGCGCCTCAGGACTTCTCCGTAATGATTGCAGCGCAATCATTTTACCACATTTTCAGTAGAATGAAAACCCTTTTCCCCCGGGGAATTGTAAAATGACAAGGCAAAAAGAAATATGAAAAAGAGCTTGACAAACAAAAAGTCAGGTGCTATAGTATAGGAGTATTCTGATAGCACGAAGATGAACTCACAGTTTTTGTAAGTCATTGAACGTCTGATGATTTACACAAGCTGTGAGCTTTTTACTGACCGGGAATTTTCCCTTTGGGAAAAGCGGCCGGTTGGCTCGGAGCCCGGGAAGATTCTTCCCAGCGGTACGGCGCGGCTATGCCGGATACAATCTTTTATGGAGGTGCCGAACATGAACGGTACAGTCAAATGGTTCAACGCAGAAAAGGGCTATGGATTCATCTCTAACGATGAAGGCGGCGAGGATGTTTTTGTACATTTCTCCGCGATCCAGTGCGACGGCTTCAAGACCTTGGAAGAGGGCCAGAAGGTGACCTTCGAGACCGAGCCTGATCCCAAGAACAGCGAAAAGCTGCGGGCTGTCAACGTCCAGAAGATCTGATTTCAGTATTTTTGGACCACTCGACCGGGCCTTCTTTCTGTAAGAAGGTCCGGTTTTTTATGGCAAAAAGGAAAATGAAAATTTGGACTTGACAAGCTCCGTTCTCTCCGCTATAATATTAATACCCTGATATGCGGGTGTAGCTCATCTGGTAGAGCGCCACCTT
>CAZXLM010000086.1:0-6739 GCA_964642055.1 uncultured Acutalibacter sp.
GAGAAGGACGCAAAAGGAGGAGAGTATGTCAAAACCCATCGTTGCCATTGTGGGCAGGCCCAATGTGGGAAAGTCCACGCTGTTCAATAAAATCGTGGGCAGACGGCTTTCTATTGTGGACGATACCCCCGGCGTCACCCGGGACCGGGTTTTCGGGGACGCGGAGTGGTGCGGTAGAAAGCTTTCTTTGGTGGATACCGGCGGCATCGAGCCGGCTTCCAAAGACGTGCTTTTGACCCAGATGCGGGAGCAGGCCCAAATCGCCATTGATTCCGCCCAGGCCATCATTCTGGTTACGGATATCCGTTCCGGGGTGACCGCCACGGACATGGACGTGGCCTCCCTGCTGCTGAAAAGCGGCGTACCCGTGGTGCTGTGCGTGAACAAATGTGACAGCATCGGCGATCCGCCGCCGGAGTTTTACGAATTTTACAATTTGGGCCTGGGAGACCCGGTGATGGTTTCCTCCGTGCACGGCCACGGCACCGGCGATCTGCTGGACCGGGTGTGCGAGCTGCTGCCTGGGAACGAGGAAGATGACGACGAGGGGGAGACCGTCAAGGTGGCCGTCATCGGTAAGCCCAACGTGGGAAAATCCTCGCTGGTCAATAAGGTGGCGGGAGAAAACCGCTGCATCGTTTCCGATATCGCCGGCACTACTCGGGACGCGGTGGATACTACCATCGAGAACGAACACGGCGTTTTCACCTTTATCGACACTGCCGGGCTGCGGCGAAAAAGCAAAGTGGAAGACGCCATCGAACATTACAGCAATCTTCGGGCGGAAATGGCCGTGGAGCGGGCGGACGTATGCCTGATCCTCATCGACGCCCAGGTGGGATTCACCGAGCAGGACTCCAAGGTGGCGGGCATTGCCCATGAAGCAGGGAAGGGCTGTGTCATCTGCGTGAACAAATGGGACGCGGTGGAAAAGGACGACAAGACCATGCAGGAAATGCGGGAAAAGCTCACGAACGACTTTTCCTTCATGTCTTATGCCCCCATTCTGTTTATTTCCGCCAAAACGGGCCAGCGGCTTGACAAGATGTTCGAGCTCATAAAGCTGGCTGCCCAGAGCAATGCCATGCGGATCACCACCGGCACCCTGAACGATATTCTGGCCCAGGCCACCGCCCGGGTGCAGCCTCCCACGGATAAAGGTCGGAGGCTGAAAATATACTATATAACGCAGGCTTCCACCCGGCCGCCTACGTTTGTCTGCTTTGTCAACGACCACGAGCTTTTTCATTATTCTTACCAGCGGTATCTTGTCAACCGCATTCGGGACGTGTTCGGACTGGAAGGCACTCCCGTGCGGCTCATCATTCGGGAGAAAACGGACGACAAAGAATAAGCGGCTTGAAAGGAGCGAAGGTCATGGTCCCCATATCCTCTGTTTTATATTTCCTGCTGCGGGCGTATGTGCTCCCGCTGGCGCTGTGCGCCGTCATCGGCTATCTTTTGGGCAGCGTCAATTCCTCTATTATTTTGACCCGGCTGTTCAAAAATAAGGCAGATATCCGCAATTACGGCAGCGGCAACGCAGGTATGACAAACGTCCTGCGTTCTGTAGGGAAGGCCCCCGCTGCCCTGACCTTTGTGGGGGATTTCCTCAAATGCGTGATCTCTGTGCTGCTGGCGGTGCTTGTGATGAGACTGTTTGGCTGGGAAAGCGGCAACCTGTGGATACAGGCGGCCAAATACATTGCGGGGGTCGCCTGCGTAGTGGGGCATATTTTCCCCTTGTACTATGGCTTCCGGGGCGGCAAGGGTATTGTCACCTCCGCCGCTATGATCCTGATGACGGACTGGAGGATTTTTCTGTTGATCATCGCCACTTTCCTGATCGTGTTTATCTGGAAGCGCATCGTCTCCTTGGCGTCCATTGTCTGTGCCGCCGTATATCCGCTATACACCTTCCTTTTTACCTTTTTTCTGGAATATGAGGGCAGTCCGCTGAAGCTTTCAGGCGGACGTCCCCTGCCCTATCTGCTTTTTGCCGTTGGCGCCTCTCTGTTTATTGGAGTACTGGTGCTTATCCGGCACCGCTCTAATATCGGCAGGCTTCGCCGGGGAGAGGAAAAGCCGGTAGCTTTTGGAAAAAAAGAAAAATCGTAGCCGAACGGCCTTCAGAGCGGTTTTCCTTATGAAAAGCCGGACTTTGCAGCCTGAGAAAGACTGTGCGGGGTTTTGAACTTCTCTGGAAGAAAACCGGAGATTCTTAGGTGAAAAGCGGATAAAATTCAGCACATTTCACAGAAATGAACTCTTTGTACCGTGCAAATCGCCTGCGCTGTTGACTTTTTCTTCCGGATGTATTATCATAGTCAAAAGTCAAATACTAGCGTATAGATCATGTGAAGTCTCTCATACTGGCCTGTGAAAGCAACCGTCCGTCCGGCAGTGCTGCGCTGCCTGGCGATTCTCCGACGGGCCGTTAGGAAGTGTAATTTTGGATAAATATGTGATAAACGGCGGTAAACGCCTTGTGGGTGAAGTAACTATCAGCGGGGCCAAAAACGCGGCGGTAGCCATTATTCCCGCCACGATCCTGGCTGATTCCCCCTGCCTGATCGAAAATATTCCCGATATTTCCGACGTCAGGTCCGTCACCTATATTCTGGAGCAGATGGGCGCGAAGGTGGAGTATCTGGACAGGCATACCATCGAGGTGGACCCTCGTCCTATTGATACGGATACGGTTTCCGCGGACTGTGCCCGGCGTATGCGGGGCTCCTACTATTTTCTCGGCGCTTTGCTGGGCCGCTACCGCAACGCGGTAGTGCCCTTGCCGGGCGGGTGCAACTTGGGCGTGCGTCCCATCGACCAGCATTTGAAGGGCTTTGGGGCTTTGGGCTGCGATTACAGCCTGGATAATGGCATGATCACCGTCCGGGCGGAGCACGATCTTCACGGCGCCAATATTTACATGGACCTGGTCAGCGTGGGCGCCACCATGAACAGCATTCTGGCGGCGGTGAAGGCCAGAGGGCTGACTATCATTGAAAACGCCGCCAGAGAGCCCCATATCGTGGACTTGGCAAACTTTTTAAACACCATGGGCGCGGACGTGCGCGGCGCCGGAACGGATACTATTAAGATACACGGCGTTCAAAAGCTGCGGGGCGCGGCTTATTCCATTATTCCTGACCAGATCGAGGCCGGGACCTATATGGTGGCGGCTGCCGCCACAGGCGGTGACGTGACGGTGCGAAACGTCACCCCCAAGCACCTGGAAGCCATTTCCGCAAAACTGGTGGAGATGGGCGTCACCGTGGAGGAAGGGGACGACAGCGTCCGGGTGGTATCCAACAGGCCCTTGAAAAAGTGCAGCATCAAGACGATGCCTCACCCCGGTTTCCCCACGGATATGCAGCCTCAGATCACCACCCTGCTTTCCCTCGCCAAGGGGACAAGCATGGTCAACGAGGGCGTCTATGACAGCAACCGTTTTAAGTATGTGGAAGAGCTTCGCAGAATGGGCGCGCAGATCACAGTGGATGGGAAGATCGCCATTGTGGAGGGTGTGGACCGTCTCAAGGGTGCTCCCGTGCGGGCGCTGGACCTGCGGGCCGGGGCTGCGGTAGTCATTGCCGGGTTGGCAGCGGAGGGCGTAACCCAGATCGAGGACATCAAGTATATCGAGCGGGGTTATGAAAATATTGTAGATAAGCTGGTAGGCTTGGGTGCGGATATTTACCGCAGCCAGAAGCCAGAACAGAAAATGGATAAGATCGGCTGATTTTTTGAACAGGAAAATAACAGGGGAGACCCCCAGCGGGTTTCCCCTTCTTTATGGAAATGGACGGGAAGGGGAGAAAGGGAAAATGGCAAGGCTTTGTCCGCTGTTTTCCGGAAGCTCTGGAAACAGCTATTACATAGGTTCCCGCAGCGCCGGGCTGCTCCTGGATGCTGGCCGCAGCGCCCGGCAGCTGGAAAACATGCTGAAGCTCTGCGGCATAGACCCGCTGGCCCTGCAGGGCATTCTGGTGACGCACGAGCACACGGACCATGTTTCCGGCCTGCGGGTGTTTGCCCGGAAATACAGCCTGCCGGTGTTTGCTTCGACAGGGACTCTTCAGGCCCTGGGCAGCATGCTGGAAGGGGTGGAGACCCACCCGGCGGAAGCCGGATTGCAGCTCGCGGGCATGGCGGTGGAGCCCTTCCACACCTCCCATGACTGCGCGGAGCCCATGGGCTTCTGCGTGAAAACCGAGGACGGGCGGCGTTTTGCCCTGGCTACGGACCTGGGCTTCCTTTCGGAGGAAGTTCAGGAAAGCCTGCTTGGGGCGGATTTTGTGGTGCTGGAATCCAATCACGATCTGGAAATGCTTCGCACCGGGCCGTATCCCTATCCTTTAAAGCGGCGGATCTTGTCGGACCGGGGACATCTTTCAAACGATATCTGCGCAGGCTTTCTGCCGAAGCTTGCGAAAAGCGGTGTGAAACGGTTCCTGCTGGCTCATTTGAGCCGGGAAAATAACGCCCCCGATCTGGCGTTGGAAACCTCTCTGTCCGCGCTGGTCCAGGCGGGGCTGGTTCAAAACGTAGACTTTCTTCTCGGCGTGGCCGGCGTGGAAAACACGGCGGGAAAGAACATTATTTTCTAAAGCGGAGGAAGGACCATGCTGGAGGTGCGGCTGGTATGTATCGGAAAGCTCAAAGAGGCCTATTGGCGGGATGCGGTGGCGGAGTATGAAAAGCGCCTGAAGCCCCTGTGCAGGTTTCAGTTGATCGAGCTGCCGGAGGTCCGCCTGCCGGAATCGCCTTCGGCCGCGCAGATTGCTGCGGTTTTGGACCGGGAGGGGAAATCCATTTTGGCGAAGACAGCCGGAAGAGTGTTTCCGCTTTGCATCGAGGGAAAGCAAATGGATTCCCCGGGCCTCGCGAAGAAATTGGCGGAGGCTATGCAGCTGCCGGGAGCGGTCACGTTTGTCATCGGAAGCTCCTACGGGCTGTCGGAAGAGGTAAAGCGGGCCGGAGAGGGGATTTCCATGTCCATGATGACCTTTCCCCACCAGTTGGCCCGGGTCATGCTGTGTGAGCAGCTTTACCGGGGCTTTCAGATATTGAACGGCACGAAATACCACAAATAGAGAACCCAATACGGCCTGTGAAAGCCTACCGCGGAGGGACCGGGGACGACCAGATTTCGGAAAAGACCGAAGGCGATCTCCCGTTTCCGGGGCGGACGCTTGATCCGGGCAACATAGTGAACATAGATGAAACACAAGTGAAAATCAACGGATAGGGACATTGCGGGCAGCTTCCACAATGCCCTCAGTTTCCCTGTTCCATATTTGGAAAGGAGAAGCTTTTTGAAAGAGGAAAAAACTGTGGTTCCCGAGGAAAACGCTGGTAAAAGGGGCGTTTGGGAGACCGTGAAGAATTATTGCAGGCTTTATTTTGTAGACGCTATGAGCGCCATGGCCCAGGGGCTTTTCGCCTCTCTGCTCATCGGCACCATTATCGGCACTTTGGGGACCCAGCTGAATGTCCCGGTGCTGACAGAAATAGGGGATTTTGCCAAATCCATGGCGGGTCCGGCCATGGCTGTGGCCATTGGCTACGCCTTGAAGGCCCCGCCGCTTACGCTGTTCTCTCTGGCCGCCGTAGGCAGTGCCGCCAACCAGCTTGGCGGCGAGGGCGGCCCGCTGGCAGTGCTGCTCATCGCCATTGTAGCGGCGGAGCTTGGCAAGCTGGTAAGCAAAAAGACAAAGGTGGATATCCTTGTCACCCCTTCGGTGACGATCCTCTCCGGCGCGGCGCTTTCCTATCTCTGCGCCCCGGCCATCGGTACGGCCGCCGCCAGCGTGGGGAATCTCATCATGTGGGCAACGGAGCTGCAGCCCTTCTTTATGGGCATTTTCGTGTCCGTGATCGTGGGTGTGGCTCTGACTCTGCCCATCAGCAGTGCGGCCATCTGCGCGGCTCTGGGCCTTACCGGCCTGGCGGGCGGCGCGGCGGTGGCCGGGTGCTGCGCCCAGATGGTGGGTTTTGCGGTCATCAGCTTCCGTGAGAACAAATGGGGAGGCCTGGCGGCCCAAGGACTGGGTACCTCCATGCTGCAGGTGCCCAATATCGTGAAAAACCCGCGTATCTGGATCGCGCCCACGCTGGCCTCCGCCATTACCGGTCCCCTTGCCACCTGTCTGTTTAAGCTGGAAATGAACGGCGCGCCTATTTCCAGTGGTATGGGCACCTGCGGGCTGGTGGGCCAGATCGGCGTGTATTCTGGCTGGGTCAGCGACGTTGCCGCGGGAACGAAAGCGGCCGTCACCCCCATGGACTGGATCGGCCTGGTTTTGATTTCGTTCGTTCTGCCTGCTGTGCTTTCCTGGGTCATCAACCTGGGGCTCAGAAAACTCCATTGGGTCAAGGATGGCGACATGAAGCTGGAAGTTTGATCGGAAATAAACGCGTATTCGTTTCGAGAAGAGCTGCGCCGGGGTTCGGCGCAGCTCTTCCGTTTTTGCGAACGGAATGGAGCTCTTGCTTTTCCGGAAGGGAACGTGTATACTTTGGTGCAGAAAATGACCGTATCGTAGGGAGCGGAGCGCCTTGAAAAAAGAGTTTCACAAAATCGGAAAAATACTGGGGACCGGCCTGCTGTGCGCGGCGCTGCTTTCCTTTTCGCTGCCGTTTTTCCAGGCAGATGCCGCCGGTCCCGCGCTTTTGGTAACGCCGCCGCGCTTTGCCCCTGTGGCGGAGGGCTACAGTCAGCCGGAAGCGCAGCCGA
>CAZXLM010000087.1:0-5502 GCA_964642055.1 uncultured Acutalibacter sp.
CGTGTTCAACGCCCTGCAGTTCGACATCGAGGGCCGCCGGGTGCTGGACCTCTTCGCCGGGACGGGCCAGATGGGCATCGAGTGCCTGAGCCGGGGGGCCGCCTCCGCCGTCTTCGTGGAGCGGCGGAAGGACGCCTTTGAGCTGGTGACCAAGGTCTCCAAGGCCAAGTTCGACGAGACCGTGGAGCTGCACGTCAAGCTGGGCGTCGACGGCCGCCACGCCGACCAGCAGGTCCGCGGCGCAATCGTGCTGCCCAACGGCACCGGCAAGAACGTCCGCGTTTTGGCCATCTGCAAGGGCGATAACATTGAAGCCGCTCAGAACGCCGGGGCCGATTATGTGGGCGCCGACGAAATGGTTCAGAAGATCCAGTCCGAGGGCTGGATGGATTTCGACGTGTTGATCACCACCCCTGATATGATGGGCATGGTGGGCCGTCTCGGTAAAGTGCTTGGCCCCCGCGGCCTGATGCCCAACCCCAAGGCCGGCACCGTGACTCCCGATATTGCCAAGGCAGGTAAGATCGAGTACCGTCTTGACAAGACCAACATCATTCACTGCCCCATTGGGAAGGTTTCCTTTGGCGCGCAGAAACTTCAGGAGAATTTCGATACCCTGATGGACGCCATTGTGAAGGCAAAGCCTTCCGCCGCCAAGGGACAGTATGTGCGTTCCTGTGTGGTAAGCGCCACCATGGGTCCCGGCGTGAAGATCAATCCCGCCAAATTCCTGTAAGAAAAACAGCATAAGTTTCGCCCGCCGGGAACTTCTTTCCGGCGGGCGCTTTTTGCTTTGTATATCATAGCGCCCCCTGATGACCTTCGCGCCAGGGGGCGCCGCTATAAAAGTGTTTCGTTGCGAGATGTCAGCTATTTAGAAAGTGTAGGAGAAAGTCTTCCTGAATGGAGTTATTAGCTTTCAGCTTTTGGTCGTTAGACCTGGCTCCCCTTTATGATCAAGGGGAGCTGTCGCCCGGCAGGGCGGCTGAGTAGATCAAAAAAGGAAGGCTGTCGCGTTCCACTCCCTTTATTTTTCTTCCGGCACGTCTCTCTGTATTTCGCCGAGCTTCTGCATAACGGTGGCGGTCTCGGCCCTGGTAGCGGGGCCCCTGGGGTTAAGGGTGCCGTTGCCCATGCCGGATATGATCCCCGCGCCCACCGCCCAGGACATGGCTTCCTCGGCGTAGCCCGAAACGCGGTTATAATCAGTGAAAATGGTCAGGTCGCCCCGCAGGGTGGTGTCATAGGCCTCGCCCTTATACACGGCGTAGCGGTAAAGCATGCAGGCCATTTGCTCCCGGGTGATGTTCATTTCCGGGGAAAAGGTGGTGGCGCTGGTGCCGTAGACGATGCCCTTATCGGAAAGCCACCGGATTGGCCCGGTATAGTACATACTGCGAGGGAAATCCCAATAGGGCAGGGGGGCAGTGCCCCAAGGGGTGGGCTTTCCTTCCAGTCGCCACAAAACCGTGGCAAACATGCCTCTGGTAATTTTTTTGTCCGGTTCAAAGAAAAAGGTTTTCGTACCGGCAAACAGGTCGTTTTGGAACGTCCATTTGGCGTATTCCTCACTCCAATGCCCGTAGGTGTCCTGGAAGGGGTTTAAATCGGGGTAACATTCCCGCGTTTTATAGGGTATATCCTCATCGTACTTCCAATGCCGCAGCAATGCGTCAGTCACTTTTTCGCCGCCGGTAATTTTCTGCAGCTTGTGGTTTCCCGCAAAAACATTGGCTTCCAGTTCCCGGACAGAGCTGGGGATAATCACCTCTGTGCGCTCCTCCGCGCCCTGGGCGGCGCTGACGAGCTTTGTCTTGTCCTTGTTGTACAGCAGTCCCTGCTCGTCCATGGTAAAGTACGGGTTGCCGGGGTCAAGCTCCAGCTTTTTCAGGGAGAGAGGGAGGCCTCCTTCCTCAATTACCTTTACTTTTTTAGGCAGTGTGATTTCTTCCAGATTGGGACAGTTCCCGAAAGTCTCACTCTCGAAAGCCATGTACGGAATTTCTTCCGGGCCGTCTCCCAGGAACACCACCTTCTTTAAAGTATCCGATGTGAAAACGCCTTCTCCACGGATTTCCCGCAGGGTTGCGGGCAGGGTCAGGGAAGTTGCTTTATTGCCAGACAGGCCGTAATAGCTTGATACGTCAGAAGTCGTAGCAACGCGGTGAATAATTTTCGTAACGGGTTTTCCTTCTACGGTTTCCGGAATTATCGCATTGCCTGAGAGATCCTTCGATTCATATAGCACCATATGGTCTCCCATGTCGCCGAAATAGACATAGCCGTCATTTACGGGGATACGGACGCTTCTCTCACTATCCTCCCAACGTTCCAGCAGATAATCTCTTTCTTCTTCAGCAGAAGCAGGAAAGGCCAATGTGGAAAGCAAGAGAGCCACGGCGCAGAGAACAGAAAATAGTTTTTTCATATACACCTCACTACTTGTCAATTCTGCCATGAGCAGCCTTGATGCTATCCTGAATCGCCTTAATTGCAGTAGCGTTGTTGTGGAGATTAAAGGGGTTTACGTTGTGATTGCAGCAATATGCCGCTGTGATTCCCGCCGCGTCTCCCAAAACGCTGAGATTGGAAAAGACGCGTAATTCTCCCCAGGAATAAGAGCAAATGCTCGCCCCGTAGCCGGGAATCAAAAGATTGGCCACATACTGGGTGGTGAGGGTGTAATAGGGAATATACATGGGTTCTTTGGGGTTGTCCGCTCCGGCCCACATTTGATTCCATAAATCTTGTTTCCATATATATTCATTTGTTGAAACACCATTTACTTTTTTCATGCAATCACTCGGTTCATAAGGGTAAATGTCACAATAGTAGAACCCCAGACCAATTCTGGTAGCATAATACCCTCTGTCTTCTCCATTATTCGTGGAACTGCCTGGGTTCTGCGCGGCATTCTGCGTCACTCGATAATTGGAATTGTAGGTTCCATGAGCGCGGTTTGCGGAATTGGTGCTTGCGTGAACGGTTTCTCGGATATACAGCTGGTCTCCCACAACGGGATATCCAGCATCGTCTTTCACGATAGAAGCGTTTTCGAGTCCCGGAATGCTGCGAAAAGCAGTTTCCAGTTCGGAAACATGGCTTCTTACAAAGTTTCTGGCTTTGAGCCAAGCGTCGTCAGTGGTCATGGAATTGAAGTGCCGGTTGACCTTGAAAACGGTATTGGCCGCGTCGTCCCGATAGTGAGAGCGCCCGTCCACGTTGAAAATCAACAGACCATTGACCCACCAGTCGTCGCTGTGTGCTCCACCGTTCTTATAACCGCATCCATTTCTTGCTGCGTTAATAGGTTTAACCATGATGCCCGCATTGTCTTTATACCTGTTGTTAAAGGCCGCAATGGGGCCTTTAGGATTTGTGAAAGCTTCATCGCCACGCCATATCTCAGCGGGTATTCCATTGACGCGGGCAACTCCATCTGTACCCGTTGGATTCAAATTTGTCATTTTTATCATCAATGTGGCACAAGCTTGTCTACCCACATAGTCCGTAACATTTCTTTCTTCTGCTGAAAGATAATTTGTAGGCCAGCTGTACCGCCCTGTGGTACAGGAGGAGTTTACCGTACGGACAATACGCCCGTCCACAGAAGCGTCAATAAAAATCGTGGCGTTTAGGGTGGTTTGGGTGGCCGTGTTTGTCCACACCACCCGGCCGGAGCTGTCCCGGTGGATTGGGCTGACACTCACAGAGGTTATCCGGAAGGGCGAGTTGGCGGTAGTATAGCTGTAAATGTCCTGCCCGTAAAAAATAGTGACGTTGCCGCCTGCCATGGATCTTTTGCACTTATCAGAAAGTTTGATACGATTAAACCCCATCCCCAAAGCCTTGTGATAAAAGTAATAAGAACCCTGCTGTATGCCGCCAGTGTTACCAGGGTTGTTGCCATAGCCCCTATCGTCCCAATAGTTGAGACCGCCAGCGGTCATAATGCCGCCCAGCAGGTAGTCTTCCTTCCAGGTCTTGGAAGATTCATCGTAATACTTTGTCTTTGGATAGGGAACAATTAAAGCTACTTTCCCATTCGCCGCGCCGGAAGTGAGCCCGGCGGCAGCTTTCGCGGCAGCAAACACGCCGGGTAGATCCGCGCCGTAAACAACAACTTTAAAATTCGGGGTCGCCATAATTTATACCTCCTGATTTTGCAGTGTCGTTTTCGCTAAAGAACCAAACGCTTTCATGGGTTATCTATCGCCTTAATTTGTTCGTTTTGGTCCCCCTCCCTTCTAAGGAACAAAAAGATTGTTCCGCGCCGAGTGTTTTGTAAAAAGGTAGAACCATATGTTAAAAATATCCCATAAACTATTATAGGATGTCGAAATCTGTATGTCAACCCGTTGGTAAAAAATGATTTGAAATCTCAATAAATATTCAAATAACAAAACCGGAAAAGCTTTAATTTGCTTTCCGGCGGGCGCTTTTGATTGCGGAACTTTTCCGGGTTGGGAAAGGGGTCGGCTTAAGCCAGGTTTTCCAGCCCGCCGCGCCGGAAGAATCCGGTTGCAATTATATTTTTTTGTGATATAATCTAATCTATAAAATGGCTCGGGCAAGGGGCCGTAAAACAAAAAAGCTGGAGGAAAGGAAAATGAAAAAGAGAATTTTATGTTTGCTATTGGCTGTTTGTTTGCTGGCGGGCTGTCTGCCGCTGGGAGCCGGTGCTGAAACGGCGGACGAGACTTCCCTTGCGGAGGCTATCGCGCAGCAGGAAAAAGTCATGCGGGAAGAAGCCATGCTCATGAAGAACGAGGCTTCTCCGCTGTCTGCACCCAAAGCGGAAGATCCTGCCGCCACGCTGATCTCCTATATCCAGAAAAACGGTGAGGTCGATTCCGACGGCGATCAGTATGTGCGCTATGCTTTTACCGCGCAGAACGGGCAGAATTCTGTTGTGCTGATCTATTATATTCCTTCCTATAATGAGATCCTGTTTCTTGTGTACCATATATTCCAGATAAACGGCCAGCAGGTCACCGTGGGTTCCGCCATCGATTATGATCTGGATACGCGCAACGCTGTGGATAAGACGATTACCGTCTATATCGAAGACGATGCGGGCGAGGACCAGGCGGCCGTGTGTACGAACTTTGATGTCCGCACCTATACGGAAGATACAAATCTGCGCTTTGCCTGGGAAGACGGCAGCCCGGAAACGTCTGGCTTCCAGGAGCTGTGTAATTCCATTACCAACCTTTCTGTGCTCTCCTGTGAATTGGCGCTGGAGCAGCTGGGTACAGGCGTTACCCTGCCCGACCTGGGCTTTGGCTATTTTAACGCCGCGCTCACCGGCTTTGTCGATGTAAATACCTCAGATTATTTCTATGAGGCCGTAAATTGGGCGGCGGCGGAGGGGATCACCGCCGGTACGGACGCTGCCCATTTCAGCCCCAGCCAGTCCTGCACCCGCGCGCAGGTGGTGACATTCCTCTGGCGCGCCGCCGGGGAGCCGGAGCCCTTGAGCACCGGCACGGCCTTTACCGA
>CAZXLM010000087.1:5602-6723 GCA_964642055.1 uncultured Acutalibacter sp.
CCTTTACCGACGTGGCGCCCGGCGCATACTATGAAAAGGCTGTAAAATGGGCGGTGGAAAATGAAATCACTGCCGGGCTCACCACTACGACATTTGGCCCGGACAACCGCTGCACCCGCGGGCAGGTAGTCAGCTTCCTGTATCGGTATTGCGGATAAAATCTTTTTCTTGACAAAAGCATGCTCCTGTGTTATATTGTATAAGCTGTCAAACCAGAGACAGCAGGTACGCCGACCTTTGTGAAAGTGTGTGAAAGTGAAGGAAAGCGGTAAACGGTTACCCGGCCTGCCGAGGGACGATTGCGATGAAGGGAACAAGGGGCGCTGCTCCGTATTCCTATGATTCAGCGTGGTTCGCCTTTCCGGCATTTGTCCGGAAAGGCGTTTTTTATACCTAATTTTCATCATTCGGAGGTGAAATGAATTGCCCAGCGAGAAAATTCTGGAACAGAAAAAAGAGCAGGTGGCCGGTCTGGCAGAGGCTTTTAAAGGAGCCAATGTAGGCGTGCTTGTCAATTACAGCGGCATTACCGTAGAGGACGACACCAAGCTGAGAAAGCAGCTGCGTGAAGCCGGCTGCAGCTACAAGGTCGTCAAAAACACTTTGCTGCATCTGGCTTTTGAGCAGGCTGGTATCGAAGGCATGGACGAGTTCCTCAACGGCACCACCGCTGTCGCTTACAGCGAAAACGGTTACACCGACGCGCCCAAGATCCTGTCCGACTACGCCAAGGGCCACGAGCAGTACCAGGTGAAGTCCGGCTTTATCGACGGAAGCAGGGTGGACGCTGCCGGCATTATGGAACTGGCAAAGCTGCCCCCCAAGGAAGTGCTTATCGCCCAGGTCCTCGGCGGTTTCAACGCTCCCGTTCAGGGTTTCGCCAATGTGCTTAACGGCACTTTGCGCAGCCTGGTTATCGCACTGAACGCGATCGCCGAAAAGCAATCCGCTTAAACGAGCGGAAATCTCAAAACAAAAGCTCTGAAATCCAAATTTAAACATCTAGAATCTAGCATCTAAAAAAACGGAGGTTTTTATCATGTCTGAAAAAGTAACCAATCTCATTGAAGAAGTAAAGGCCCTTACTGTTCTGGAGCTCTCTGAGCTGGTCAAGGCTCTGG
>CAZXLM010000088.1:0-6515 GCA_964642055.1 uncultured Acutalibacter sp.
GGAAGCAGCCAGCTTGAGGCTGCGGCTTTGAAAGCGCTTCCCGAAAAATTCGGGCATGGTGGCGCTGTCCAAATGCTGGGTCATGACGCGGGTGCGCCGCCCAAGCACGGTCCATGCCATCAAAGAGCCGATCAGGGCGTTCCCGAGTCCTGCCCAGGTGGCGGCAATGCCGTATTTCCAGCCGAACTGCCCGGCGTAGCCCACAAAGACCACGGCGGAAAAATAGCTGGTGCCGTAGGCGAACGCCGTGAGCCAGGGGCCGACGGCCCGCCCGCCCAGCACAAAGCCGTTTACATCGGACGCGTGGCGGCGGCAGTAAAGCCCGATGCCCACCATGACGCCGAAAAAGATCACCAGCAGCGCCAGCTTTAAAATGAAATCTCCCATTTGCAATACCCTCCTTGCCTTTTACAGGCAGAAAGCTTTCCCGTAAGGGGGAAAGGCTCAGTTTGTGATCTGCTTTTCTACCAGGCGTCCGTGGCAGTACTTTTCCCGCAAAGCGGGCTTCTCGATCTTCCCCGTTGGATTCCGGGGAACGTGGTCGAAAATAATTTTTCTGGGCCGCTTGTAGCGGGGCAGATCCCGGCAGAAGGCTTCGATCTCTTTCTCCGTGCAGGCCGCGCCCTCCCGGAGCTCGATAACGGCGGCGGCGATCTCGCCCAGCCGGTGATCCGGCAGGCCGATGACGGCCGCGTCTCTGATGGCTTCGTTTTTCCGGAGGAAGTCTTCGATCTGCACGGGGTAGATGTTTTCACCGCCGGAGATGATCACATCCTTTTTGCGGTCCACCAGATAGATAAAGCCGTCCTCGTCCATACGGGCCATGTCGCCGGTGTAGAGCCAGCCGTCCTTTAGGACCTCCGCAGTGTCTTCGGGATTTTTATAGTAGCAGAGCATGACTCCCGGTCCCTTGACGATCAGCTCGCCTACATCCCCGACAGGCGTGTCCCGGCCCTGCTCGTCTACGATGCGGGCTTCCCAGTGGTAGCCGGGCTTGCCGATGGCCCCTTCCTTCCGAAGGTTTTCCACGCCCAGATGGACGCAGCCGGGGCCGATGGATTCGGAAAGGCCGTAGTTGGTGTCGTACTGGTGGTGGGGGAAGATCTTCATCCAGCGGTGGATCAGGCTTGGAGGCACAGGCTGTGCGCCGATGTGCATGAGCCTCCACTGGTCAAGGTAGTAATGACCCAGGTCTACGCGGCCGCTTTCGATGGCGTCCAGCAGGTCCTGGGCCCAGGGCACCAGCAGCCAGACGATGGTGCATTTTTCCTCTGTGACCGCCCGCAGGATCCATTCCGGCTTTACGCCCCGCAGCAGCACAGCCTTGCTGCCGGAAATCAGACTGCCGAACCAATGCATTTTCGCGCCGGTGTGGTACAGCGGAGGAATGCAGAGGAACACGTCTTCCCGGGTCTGGCCGTGGTGGTGCTGCTCCGTTTCGCAGGAGGACAGCAGGGCCCGGTGATTGTGTATGATGGCCTTTGGAAAGCCGGTGGTGCCGGAGGAAAAATAGATGGCGGCATGATCCGTTTCCTTCAGGGCCACAGGCGGCGGGCTGGAGGAACAAAAGCCCATAAGCCGGAAGCAGTCTTCCGCGTAGGCGGGCTTTTCAGGCCCCACGAAAAACTTGAGCTTTACCCGGGGAAGATTTTCGGCAATGGGGTCCAGCCGCCCAATGAATTCGGGACCGAACACCAGCGCCTCCACATCGGCCAGATCCAGGCAGTAGCTGATCTCCTCGGTAGAATACCGGAAATTCAGGGGCACGGCGATGCAGCCGGCCTTCAGAATGCCAAAGTAGATGGGAAGCCATTCCAGGCAGTTCATCAGCAGGATCCCGATCTTGGTCTCCCGCGGGACCCCCCGGCTGAGCAGAAGGTTTGCGAACCGGTTGGCCCGGCGGTCAAAATCCAGCCAGCTCATTTCTCTCCGGTAGGGGGCGTTGGGATTGGTGGCCTGGATCAGGCTCATTTCCCGCCAGGTGACGGCCCGGTCCCGCTCCTCTGAGGGATTGATCTCTACCAGGGCGGTCTCAGAGCCGTACAGCCGGGCGTTTCGTTCCAGAAAATCCGTGATAACCATGTTTTCTCTCCTAAGCTGTGAATAAAAAACGCCCTCTGCGCTTTTGCAGAGGGCGGGAAATCCCCGTGCCGGCGTTACGTTTGCTGCGGCGGACGCTGAAATGCGCTTGCCCGCCAGGCACAATCGGCCTTGAGAATACTTTAGCACTTTAAAGGGAACAAGTCAAGACTTATTTTTTGCATTTTCGACAGCCGGTTCCGACGTAAACCCGTTTATGGCGACATGGGCCACAAATGCGCCGGTATCGTCCATGACCCGTACCTCATACAGGCAGGTGCGCCGCCCGGCTTTCAGGCATTGCGCTTCGGCAGTGAGAGTATGCCCTTTTGCGGGGGCCAGATAGGTGATAGACGCCTGGCGGCTTACGGTGACAGCGTTGCTATAGGAGTTGGCAGCCACGGCAAAGGCCAGGTCCGCCAGGGTAAAAACAGCGCCGCCCATGGGGACGTTGTTGGCGTTCATCAGCTCCGGCCGCAGCGGCAGGGCGCAGACGGCCCGGCCCGGTTGGGCTTCCAGAATTTTTACGCCGGTGACCTCCGTCGCGAAGCGGTCGGCGGAAAACCGGGACTGTATTTCTTCCAGGGTCAACATAAGCTATTCTCCTTTTCGCGGGCTAGTCTTCCCGAAGCCTGTACTGGGAAACGCCGTCAAAGGGCGTTTCCGGCCCGCTTCAAACTGTACCATGTTTTAAGGCAAAAAGCAAGGCCGCCCGGGATTTTCCGGGCGGCCTGCACCCTTTACATTTTTTCGGCCTGGCTTTATAATAGAAACGGGAAAGGGGGAACGCCTTGTGAAAAGTGTGGAAATGAAACCCATCGGCTGGGTCTGCAGCGACTTTCAGAGCAAATTCGGGATCCCTCGGCAAAGCGGGCTGGTAGAGGAGCTTCGTGCCAGGGTGCTTTTTGCGCCGGAATACAGGGTGCGGGAGGCTTTTCGGGGCCTGGAAGGTTTTTCCCATATTTGGCTTTTGTGGGAATTTTCGCAAAGCGTTCGGGAAAGCTGGTCCCCCACGGTACGCCCGCCCAGGCTGGGAGGCAATCGGCGGCTGGGCGTGTTTGCCACCCGCTCTCCTTTTCGTCCCAATCCCCTGGGCCTTTCCTGCGTAAGGCTGGAAAGGATAGAGCTGGAAGGGTCGGAGGGACCGGTCCTGCACATTTTAGGGGCGGACCTGCTGGACGGTACGCCCATTTTTGATATCAAGCCTTACCTGCCCTATGCGGACTGCCGCCCGGAGGCTTCAGGCGGCTTCGCGGCGGAACTTCCGGGGGATACGCTGACGGTGAAATTTTTGCCGGAGCTTATAAAAAAAGTACCGCCCGAAAAGCTTCCCGGCCTTTTGGGCGTGCTGCGGAGAGACCCCAGGCCTTCCTATCAAAAGGATCCGGAACGGGTGTACGGTATGCGCTTCGGGGGACTTGAGGTTCGGTTTTTTGTCTGTGGCACAACGCTGACCGTACTGTCGGTGGAACAGGCAGAGGGGGAGGGATCATATGGAAAAATTTGAAATTCGGGAATACGACCCTTCCATGCGGGAGATTTGGGCGGCAATGTTCGTCCGCTACGCCAGGGAGGATCTGGGGGACACGGAGCCGCCGGAAGAAACTCTGCGGGAAAAAATCGCGCTGGGACTGTTTGCGCGCAATCATGAGGCAGGGGTTTCGTCTATCGCGCTGGCATTGGTGGACGGCAGGCCGGCGGGTTTTGCCGTATATCAGGTGGATACCCTGGAGAGCGACTGGTGCAAGCGGCCGGGGTGGGGGCTGATCCGGGAATTCTGCGTCGTCCCGGAATTCCGCCGCCGGGGCTATGGAAAAGCCTTGGCAAACTATGCAGCGGAAAAGCTTTTGGAAAAAACGGACCGGCTGTATCTTACGGCCCACGACCCGGCGGCCATGGCTTTCTGGACTTCCTGCGGTTTTCAGGATACGGGGAAGAAGGACGGTTCCAATGGCTGTCCCATTATGACGCTGGAACGCAGAGCCTGAAACGGGAAAAGAGACTTCCGGGAGGAGGGAGTTTTATAATTTCCGCTGGATAAGATCCGCCTGTATACCACTCCGGAAAGGCGGTCTGATTTCTGCCTAAAACAAAGCAGACGCCCGAAGCGCCGAGCCGCGCTTCGGGCATTTTCCCGTTTATTCAGCAAACAGCGGTGTAGACAGATAACGGTCGCCCGTGTCCGGGAAAAGGACCACGATGATCTTTCCTGTGTTCTCAGACCGCCTGGCCAGCTCAATGGCCGCATGGAGCGCCGCCCCGGAGGAGATACCCACCAGGATCCCCTCTCTGCGGCCTACCAGCCGCCCGGCAGTAAATGCTTCCTCGTTGGATACGGGGATGATCTCGTCGTAGATGTCGGTATCCAGCACTTCCGGGACAAAGCCTGCGCCAATGCCCTGGATTTTGTGGGGTCCGGCACGGCCCTCGCTGAGAACAGGGGAGTCCTTGGGCTCAACCGCTGCCACTTTTACCGCCGGGTTCTGTTCTTTTAGGTACTGGCCTACGCCGGTGATGGTGCCGCCGGTGCCTACGCCTGCCACAAAAATGTCTACCTTTCCGTCGGCATCTGCCCAGATCTCCGGGCCGGTAGCAGCCCGGTGGGCAGCAGGGTTAGCAGGGTTGACAAACTGGCCTGGGATAAAGCTGTTGGGAATTTCCCGTGCCAGCTCTTCCGCCTTGGCAATGGCCCCTTTCATTCCTTTTGCCCCTTCGGTCAGCACCAATTCCGCACCGTATGCCTTCATCAGCTGCCGACGCTCCACACTCATGGTTTCCGGCATAGTGATGATAATGCGGTAGCCCCGGGCCGCTGCAACAGAGGCCAGCCCAATTCCTGTGTTGCCGGAGGTCGGTTCGATGATAGTGGAGCCAGGCTTCAGCCTGCCGCCGGCCTCTGCCTCGTCAATCATCGCCTTGGCGATGCGGTCTTTCACTGACCCGGCCGGATTAAAATACTCCAGCTTAGCCAGAATACGGGACTTCACCCCTGGCTCCTTTTCAATGTGCGTCAGTTCCAGTAAAGGCGTCCTGCCGATCAGCTGGTCGGCGGACGTGTAGATATTGGACATAATGAATTCCTCCTGTTATTTCTGTGCTGCGGCAGCGAACCCCTTCTCCAAATCGGCGATGATATCGTCGATATGCTCAGTACCGATAGACAGGCGAATGGTATTGGGCCTGATGCCCTGGTCCAGCAGCTCTTCGGGGGAGAGCTGAGAGTGAGTGGTGGTGGCAGGGTGGATAACGAGGGACTTTACGTCCGCCACGTTGGCCAGCAGGGAGAAGATCTCCAGATGGTCAATAAACTGGTGGGCCTCTGCCTGCCCGCCCTTTATCTCAAAGGTAAAAATAGACGCGCCGCCGTTTGGAAAATATTTTTCATATAAGGCATGGTCCGGGTGGCCGGGCAGGCTGGGATGGTTCACTCTTTCCACTTGGGGGTGGTTAGCCAGATACGCTACCACTTTTTTGGTGTTTTCGGCATGGCGCTCTAAACGCAGGGACAAGGTTTCTATGCCCTGAAGGAGCAGGAATGCGTTGAAGGGGGAGATTGCCGCCCCGGTGTCCCGCAGCAGAATGGCCCGAATGTAGGTGACGAAAGCGGCGGGGCCGGCGGCGTCCACAAAGCTGATCCCGTGATAGCTGGGGTTGGGCTCGGCAATGGGAGCGTATTTCCCCGCGGCCTTCCAATCGAAGTTGCCGCTGTCGACAATTATGCCGCCCAGGGTAGTGCCGTGACCGCCTATAAACTTGGTAGCCGAGTGGACTACGATATCCGCTCCATGCTCAATGGGCCGGATAAGGTAAGGCGTGCCAAAGGTATTGTCGATAACCAGGGGCAGATTATGGGCATGGGCAATTTCCGCAATCGCGTCAATATCGGGAATGTCGCTGTTGGGATTGCCCAAAGTTTCCAGATAGACGGCCTTGGTGTTGGGCTGAATGGCGGCAGCGACAGCGTTCAGATCATGGGCATTCACAAAGGTAGTGGATATGCCATATTGAGGAAGGGTATGGGCCAACAGGTTATAGCTGCCGCCGTAGATGGTCTTTTGCGCCACAATGTGCTCCCCCGCCTGGGCCAGGGCCTGAATGGTGTAGGTGATTGCCGCAGCTCCGGACGCGGTGGCCAGAGCTGCCACGCCGCCCTCCAGTGCGGCGATACGCTTTTCCAGTACGTCTTGGGTGGAATTGGTCAGCCGCCCATAAATATTCCCAGCATCGGCCAGACCGAAGCGGGCGGCGGCGTGGGCCGAGTTTCGAAAAACATAAGAGGTGGTCTGGTAGATCGGCACTGCCCGGGCGTCGGTAGCGGGATCGGGCTGCTCCTGACCCACGTGGAGCTGCAGCGTCTCAAACTTATAACTCATGGGAAATTCCCCCTTCTGTAAAATATTGGTGCCATTATATACCTATATACCTACTTTGTCAAT
>CAZXLM010000089.1:0-6305 GCA_964642055.1 uncultured Acutalibacter sp.
CCGACGTGCTGATGCCCGGCTTTGACATCATTTTCTTCTGGGTGGCCAGAATGATTTTCTCGGGTCTTGAGCATATGGGGGATATCCCCTTTAAGACCGTGTGTTTCCACGGCCTGGTGCGGGATTCCCAGGGCAGGAAAATGAGCAAGTCTTTAAATAACGGCATTGACCCGGTACAGATCATCGAGCAGTACGGCGCGGACGCCCTGCGCATGACCCTGATCACCGGCAACAGCCCGGGAAACGACATGCGTTTCTCCGATGAAAAGGTTGCGGCAAGCCGTAATTTTGCCAACAAGATCTGGAACGCCGCCCGGTTTATCCACATGAATATCGATGGCAAGGACGTGCCCTGCGCCCTGCCGGAACAGCTTTCGCTGGAGGACAAGTGGATCCTCAGCCGCTTTAACACTCTGGTCAGGGAAATGACCGACAATATGGAGAAATTCGAACTGGGCATCGCCGTGGCGAAGCTCTATGATTTCCTGTGGTCCGATTTCTGCGACTGGTATATCGAGCTTGCGAAGCTGCGCATGAACGGTCCGGACGAAAAGGACGCCCAGAACGCCCGGCAGGTGCTTTGCTGGACCATGAGCAGCACTCTGAAGCTTCTGCACCCCTATATGCCCTTTATCACCGAGGAAATTTGGCAGAGCCTGCCCAAGGAGGACAGCACCCCGGCCCTGATCGTCGCCAAATGGCCCGAATACAGCGAGGCCCTTTCCTTCCCCAAGGAGGAACGGGCCATGACGGAGGTAATGGAGCTCATCACCGCCGTCCGCACCCGCCGCAGTGAAATGAATGTGCCGCCGTCGAAAAAAGCCCATCTGCTGGTGGAGACCGCTGTTCCCGCCGCCTTTGAGACGGAGAAGGGTTCCATTGCCCGGCTGGCCTACTGTGAAAGCGTTACGGTTTCTTCCGCCGTGGAAGCGCCTGCGGGCGCGGTGGCTCTGGTGACCTCCGCCTGCAAGGGCTATTTGCCCATGGAGGATTTGGTGGATAAAGCCGCTGAGACCGCCCGCCTTACCAAGGAACTGGAGGGGGCAGAGAAGCAGCTTGCAAACGCGGAAGCGAAGCTTTTGAACACAGCCTTTATCAGCAAGGCCCCCCAGAACGTCATTGACGGCGTAAAGCAGAACGCCGAGAAGCTCCGGGAAAAGGTGCGCATGATCGAGGAATCCCTGAGAGCGTTTCAGTAAGTAACGCCCCATTCCGAATAACCAAATTCTAAGAATTGAATTTCTAAAAGCTGATATCTATCCGTCATGCTTCCCCAAAATATTTGTTTTCCGTATGCTACAATGGCCCTGAAAAGAGCGGACAAGCCGTTCTTTTCAGGGCTTTTTTATGGTACAAAATCCCTTCTCTAACAACTAACAACTAAGAATTAAGAATTAAAAACTAAACCGGAAGGAACGTGATTGCATGAATGTGCAGCTCAGTTACAAAGACGGCGTGCTTACCGCGCAGCTCAGCGGGGAGATCGATCATCACAGCGCGATGGAAATGCGGGAGCAGATAGACGACACCTCCCAGAAACTGAAACCTTACTGCCTGCGGCTGGATTTTACAAACGTCCCCTTTATGGACAGCTCCGGTATCGGCCTGGTGCTGGGGAGGGTGCGTCTGTACAACTTCTGGCGGGGCCATGTGGTACTGTGCGGGCTGTCTCCCTATCTCGTTAAGATGGTAGAGCTTTCCGGCATCGCCTCGGTGGCCGCCATCGAAAGGAGGGCCGGATAATGAGACCAGTCAACCAGACGCAGATCTGCTTCCCTTCAAACTCTGTCAATGAAAGCTTTGGGCGGGCGGCGGTCTCCGCCTTTCTTGCCCAGCTCGACCCCACCGTTTCCGACCTCACTGAACTGAAAACCGCCGTTTCGGAGGCGGTGACAAACGCCATCGTCCACGGCTACCGGGATACCATCGGATTGGTGTACATAACCGTAAAGATTTTTGAAAACGGCAAGGCCGTGGTGCGCATTCGGGACAAGGGCTGCGGTATCCCCGATATTGCAAAGGCCATGGAGCCGTTGTATACCACCGGCGGAGAAGAGCGGGCGGGCTTGGGCTTTTCCGTGATGCAGAGCTTCTGCGACAGCGTTCGCGTGACCTCGGCGCAGGGCCGGGGGACCAGTGTGACGCTGACAAAGCATTTTGCTCCCAAGGTGTGAACGCGTGCAGGGAGAGCAAACGAAAGCCGACTTGGAAAAGGAGCGGGCTGTCAACAGGATGATCGAAGAAAACCTGGGGCTTGTACACCTGTGCGCAAGGCGCTTCAGTCTTGCCGGGGCCCAGGGAAAAAATCTGGAATACGACGACCTTTTCCAGGCAGGGTGCGTGGGGCTTATCAAGGCGGCGGAGAATTTTGACCGGGAGCGCGGCGTGAAATTTTCCACCTATGCTGTCCCCGTGATTTTAGGGGAAATCCGCCGTCTATTCCGGGACGGAGGAGCCATTCGCATTTCCCGGGGCATGCGGGAACTGGGCAAGCGTGCCAGAGCGGAGGAACAGCAGCTACAGGAGGAAAAAGGAATGAACCCCACCGTGGCGGAGGTCGCCCAGCGCATGGGCGTCAGTCCGGAAAAAGCTGCTCTGGCTTTGGGCGTTTCCCGGACCCCCGTTTCTTTGACCGGCGGGGAAGAGGGGGAGGAGATCGAAATTCCTGTAGAAGCTCCGGAGGAAAAGATGACGGAGCGTATGACCTTGTACGAAATACTTGCAACGCTGGACGACAGAGACAAAAAGCTGATCCAGTACAGGTACTTCCAGGGCATGACACAGAGCGTGACCGCCGGGCTGCTGAACATGACGCAGGTGCAGGTCAGCCGCCGGGAAAAAAAGCTGCTGCTCTACATGCGGACAGCGTTTGAGGAAACATAAAAAGGCAGCTGTTTCAAATGATCATTTTGAAACAGCCGCCCGAAAAAACAAAAAGCGGGCCGTCAGTAAGGTCCGCTTTTCGCATCTTTCAGGCGCGAAACCGCCTTTTTTCTCCGCGATAAAATAAGAAAATTTGTTTTATACCGCTGCAATATGCCTTTCTTACAGTTGAACCACAGGAGGTCCTGTTACAGATAGTAAGTCTGCCCCTGGCTTTTCGGGCGGCGGTCAGAGGGAAGCAGAGAATAGAGCGTCAGGTCCACAATGCCCTTGTCCGGCCAGAGAAAGCCCTCCCGAATGGTACCTTCCTTTTGAAAGCCGCAGCGCTCCAGCACCAGAATGCCCCGATAGTTGATGGGCAACACATAGGCCTGTATGCGGCGGGCGCCCACTGTGTTGATCAGATAATCCGATACGGCCCTTACGCTGGAAGACGCGTAGCCCATGCCGGTGTCCTTCCGGTTCAGAGTGAACGTGATGGTGACGGCTTCCACCTCCGGGTCCGCGTCCAGAATTTCCAAAGTCCCTGCCAGCCGGTGGTCGGCGTCGTTAGGATAAATTCCCAGAACCACGGCCCGCCTTTCCCGGAACAGCGTTTCCGCCTGCCGCAGCTTTGCCGCGCATTCTGCCGGCGAGCGCAGAGCCGCGGTGGGGGCAAAACGGTAGTTTTCATCGTCTCCCATGATTTCCCATAAGGCGTTCAGGTCCAGCTCCGTCATGCGGGACAGGGTGACTTTCTCCGAGGTGATAAACGGAAAGCTGGAAAACAGCAGATTGGTTTTCATAAGTCTTTGCCCATCTCCCTTACCGTGATGATCCCGGCTTAGAGCAGCTCCAAAAGCTGCAGAGGCCGCTCAATATGTGGAACGCCGGATACGGTCCCGAATCCATACCCCGCGTGGATAAAGGGAACACCGGCTTTTTCTGCGGATTCCCGGTCGAGCTGGGTGTCTCCCACATAAACCGGGGCCTGCAGGCTGTTTCTTTCCACCACCAGACGGATATTCTCCCATTTATCCAGTCCGGTCACGCCGCAGCACTCCCAATCGGTGAAATACTTTCTCAGCTGATGGGCTTCCAGAAAGCAGGAAATATACCCGTCGTTGCAGTTGCTGACGATGAAAAGCGGCGTCTGTCTGGAAAGTGTATGCAGCAGATCTTCGATCCCTTCATATAGAATGCCGCCGTTTTTGCGGAGATATTCGTTTTCCACCTCGCAGCACCGAAGGAACAGTTCCGCTCCCCGCTCTGCGGAGATCTGAGGGAACAGGGTAGCCATCAGGTTTTCCGCTGTCATGCCCATAACGCCCTCCAGTTCGTCCGCGGTGGGGATATGGTCGATATCCGGCACGTCCGCAAGGGCCAGTTTCCAGGAATTCGCAATGGATTCCGTGGCGTTCCACAAAGTGCCGTCAAGGTCAAATAAAACACCGTCATATTTCATAAAGCAGCATTTTCCTTTCTTTTCAGATATGCCTGTGTGTATGGGCAGACCTGAATACATTTTCCGCACAGGGTGATCTCTTCGTGAATGCGCTCCGCCGCCAGCTTCCGGGCCGCCCTGCGGCAGGCCTCCACATCCACAAGCTGTTCGCGGGTCACGGCAACGTTCCAAAGCGCGTTGTGAATAGCGTGCCCGGGGCAGGCGTCCGTGCATTTTGTACAGCTGCCGCACCGTGAGGTGTTTACGGGGCTTCCGTAAACGTCAAACTGTCCGTTTGTCAAAACGGAAGTAAGCCGCACCGCCGGGCCGTATTCCGGTGTGACAAGCAGAGCGCTTTTGCCGATCCAGCCCAGTCCCGCCCGAGTGGCGCATGTCTTGTGGGGGACTTCTGTGCGGTAGCCGGCGGTTTCCACCACTGTGGTCGTAGTTTGGGCAACTGCCCGAAAGCCCAGGCCGGTGATGTACCGCGCTGCGGTTTCCGCCAGACGGTCCAGCTCACGGTTCAGGGCGTGATACTGCTCGAAATAATTTCTGGTGGGACCGGATCCGATCCCGGCTACCGTGTCGGCAGGGAGGGGCAGTGCCAGTGCCACCGCGCTATCCAGCCCATCGCGGGAAAGCCCTGCCATATTTCCGAACCCAACCAGCTTCGCACCTTGTTCCCGCAGCAGTGCGGCAAGAGGAGCGGTGGGGATTTTATCCATGAGAAGGGCCCTCGCTGTCAAGAAAGTTGTAGGGGGTCTTCTGATAAACAAAATAATTGAGCCAGTTAGAGACCAGCAAATGGGCGTTGCTCCGCCAGGTAAAAGGCGGCGTTTTCGTGTCGTCGTCTCCCGGAAAATAATTGTATGGGATCTTCGGGTGCAGGCCCTTGTTCACGTCCCGAAAATATTCCTTTGCCAAGGTGTCCCGGTCGTATTCCGCGTGGCCTGTTACAAAGAACTGCCTGCCTGTCCGCTCCGCCACAATGTGCAGCCCGGCTTTCTCGGAGACAGCCAGCGGGATCAACTCATCGTGAAGCCTTACGTCTGCAAGCCTCGTTTCCGTGTAGCGGGAGTGAGGAGCAAAGTAATTGTCATCGAAGCCCCGCATCAGAGGGTGGTAGGGATTTAACACCGTATGATTGTAGATGCCGCTGAGCTTTTCAGGCAGCGGATATTTTGGAATGCCATAGTGATAGTATAGTCCTGCCTGGGCTCCCCAGCAGATGTGCAGCACCGAGTAAACGTTCTGCTTGCTCCACTCCATAATGCGGCACATTTCGTCCCAGTAGTCCACGTCTTCGAAAGGAAGCTGTTCTACCGGCGCGCCGGTAATGATCAACCCGTCAAATTTTTCCTCTTTCACATCGCGAAAGGTCTTATAGAAGGTATTGAGATGAGAAGAACTGGTGTTCTTGCTTACATGACTCTCCGTGTGGAGCAGTTCTACGTCCACCTGTAAGGGTGTGTTGCCAAGCAGCCGCAAAAGCTGAGTCTCCGTTTCCAGTTTTGTGGGCATCAGGTTTAGTATAGCGATTTTCAGAGGGCGAATATCCTGACCCGCCGCCCGCTCGTGGGTCATAACGAAAATATTCTCACGTTCCAGCACTTCCACGGCAGGGAGATCTGCCTGAATGCGAATGGGCATGTTGATACCACCTTTCCATATTTCTCTACATGTGGGGGAAATAGAAAAAAACTGAAAAATTCAGGAAAAAAGCTTGCGTTTGACGGGCCGCATATGATAAAATTAACACGTTCCGTACAGTATATGGAACACTGCAGCGCACCGGTGCGGAGAGGTGCTTGCTCTCAAACCTGCGCAGCAGGACTGCATATGACTATTATACCATATCGAACGGCAGCTTGTACAGAAAACTTTTCGAGTTTTAGGCGTAAAATGTCTGTGGTTGTCTTCTCTTAAAAACTTTTTTCAAAAAGCCGAAAAAAGGAGTTGACAGAGGAGGGGGAGATGTGGTAAGATAGTCAAGCGCTCG
>CAZXLM010000090.1:0-6067 GCA_964642055.1 uncultured Acutalibacter sp.
CAGATCCGCAATCGTACTGTCATCATCGTCCGTATACCAACAGCCGCTGATCACGCTGTCAATCTTGCTGAAACCGGCAAGCACCGTATCTTCGTATAGATCCTCGAATACATCGGGGCGCTTTTCCGTCAAAACCCTCTGTGCTTCTTCGGGAAGAGCCGCCAGGGTTTCTTTGGTTACGAAACCCGTTGCAGTAATAAGCTTGCCGCCCGGCTTCAGCACTCTGAAGGCTTCTTTGAGCGCTTCCGCTTTTGTGCCCTCTTCACAATTCCCTATGCCGCCGCCATCTGAAATGACGTCAATGCTGTTGTCCTTAAAAGGCATATGGCAAAAATTGAAAACAGCGTAATAGAGATTCGGCGAATCGAGAGCTTTGTCCAAGAAGGATTTCCATTCCCGGACGACTGTTGGAGACAGATCGCTGATAATAATCGCAGCGTCCGGATTCTCTTTCAGGATATACGGCATAAATCCACCGCCGGGACCTGCGCCCAGCTCCAGAATGATCCCATCGCAAGAAGCGATTTGCTTTCCGATCCTATCCCGATCCATATTGGCATTTTCTCTGGAAGATTTCCAATTTCGCTCGATCCATTTGCCGCTTTGCATCTCATTTGCCCATTCGATATTGCAATCACGCTCTTGCTCCGGTACAAAGTAGGCGATGCCGGAACGTCCGGTTTCTCTGCCGGTCAATTCGTAAAGCAGGTCCACATCTTCCAGCATCTCGTTGATAGTAACCTTGTACAAATGCGACAGTTCTAACAGTATGTCTATGTCCGGCACTGCATTTCCGCACTCCCACTTTGAGACGGCCTGTGATGTAACGCCGAGTTTTTCAGCCAGATCCGTTTGTGACAATCCTGCTTTACGTCTGAGGGCAGACATTCTTTTTCCAAAATGAATTTTGTTCACCAAAAAAGCACGCCTTTCCTTAAGATGATTCCATTATACTGCACGTCCCACTCATGTTGGAAGCGACAGATTGTTTCACAGATTCAGCTTATTACAACTGCCAGTTGCCCGCCTTTGTGCAGTCTGCTTTTTCAAACTGCATACAAAAAGTACTAGGTAAGAACTCTTACCCCCGTGGAAGATGACTATCCGAAAGAGTTGAACGCGCAGGAAAAAGAAGCAAAAAGGCAAAAAGGGCTGATCGCCGATCACCGGCACAGCCCTTTTCCTTTTGCCTGTTTTCAAAAAATCTCTTGCAGTATGAAGAAAAGCAGGAACAATAGACGATAGGCAAAATACTCCCTCACTCGGTTTTCAGGCAGTTCTTCCACTCGGTCTCTTTGAAGCCCACCAGGACAAAATCGTCTCCGATCAAAAGCGGGCGCTTGACCAACATTCCGTCCGTAGCGAGAAGCTGCAGCATTTCGTCCTCGCTCATACCGGGCAGCTTGTCTTTCAGCTCCAAAGACTTATACAGCAGCCCGCTGGTATTGAAAAACTTCTTCAGAGGCAGTCCGCTGCGCTTGTGCCATGCCGCTAGTTCATCACGGGTAGGATTCTCCGTCTTTATGTCCCGGAGCGCATACGCAATCCGATTTTCGTCCAGCCATTTTTTCGCCTTCTGGCAGGTGCTGCACTTGGGATAACAAATAAATGTCATCTTTTCATTCTCCTGTTCTAACTGGTTTGTAATCATAGAGCAGATTTGGCGAAACAGCAGGTCACTTCCATTCGCCTTCCGTTTCGCCCAGCGCCACATCACTTCATTCCTGGTTCGTCCCTCCTGCGTGGGAGCCGAACAGCACGACTTTTTCAATATCATGTGTGAGAGCAAAGACTGCGATGTCCTTTGCCACCCTCTTGGGAAAATTAAATTCCAAAGCCGATCGTTCCCCGCTGCTTTCAGATTTCCGCATGATAATCCAACATGAAACAGTCATTCGCGTTTATTATAGCGGAAATCCCCTGCTTTTTCAAGCGTGTAGGTGCTTTCACGAAATAGGACCGGCTGAATTTCAGAATTCGTTTTTTCGTATGGCGGGTGATATATTACCAGTATACAATGCTTCCGGTATTATTCGTCACAGTAATGAATACTTGATTTCTCCCAGCCCGGCTGCGTGTTCAGAACAAAAGGATCCCGAAAAACCGTGTGCGCAATTTGCCAACGGCAGCTTGCCACCCCGCTTTTCTGCCTGCTTTCTAACAGATCCGAAATACACACTGTAACTCGGTCCAGATCCGCACAGGCTGAATCAGGATATTGCTCCGGTTGTACTATCCCCGGCTGTCGTTTCATAGAAATGGAACAGTTTCTGGAAGCGAGGGGTGTTTCTATGTCCAACAGCATAATAGATGACAGAGCCACCAGGTTAGGGGAATTTATCGTGGAGAACAACGCCACTGTCCGCCGTGCCGCTAAGCAGTTTGGCATTAGTAAGAGTACAGTACATAAAGACGTTTCTCAGCGGTTAAAATATATCGACAGCGGGCTCTACCGGGACGTGCGGAGCGTGCTGGCAGTCAACAAGGCCCAGCGGCACATCCGCGGCGGCATGGCGACCAAGCGGAAGTATGAGTCACAAAAATAAAATGTGGTTGAAAGCCATGCCGGGTTATGGTATAATTTGGCTATGGAAAAAGATTTGCAAACGATACCTCAGGATAATATGCTTTCCCAGGGGACCGGGGATACCCGGTCCCCTGAAGGGTTTTGGCAAAAATCAGAGCAGACCGGGAAGGGCGCTCCTCAAAAGCCGCTGTCCCTGAAAAAGGAACTGCTCGGTTTGCTGTGCCTGCTTCTGGCAGTCCTGCTATTCTGCGGAGCCGTTGTTCCGCTGCTCACACCGAAGCGCCACGACTACGGCGCTGTCTGGGGCATGTACACCCAGGAACCGGAGGATTCCCTGGACGCCCTGTTTTTCGGCTCCTCCTTGGCGTACTGTGATCTGGTCCCTTCCATACTCTACGAGGAAACAGGCGCGGCTGCCTTCGTGATGGCCGGGCCGGAGCAGACCTTCCCCATCACTTACCGGTATCTGCGGGAAGCCTGCAAGACTCAGTCTCCAAAAACCGTGTTCATTGAGGCCACCGGACTGATTTTCGGAAAGAGCAACCGCTCTATCAAGGCAAACTTGACTTACATGCCGTGGAATTTGAACCGCCTGATCCCTGTTTTGGAGGAATCCCTGACAGAGGGCGGCAAAACGCCGGAGGAGACCGCGCAAATGGAACAGGATGCGCGAATCGGCCTGCTGTTCCCCCTCTACGCCTACCACGACCGGTGGGACGAGCTTACCGCCAAAGACTACAAGGAGGGCATTCTGGGATACGAGCCGGACCTGCTGGCCGGCTATACCTTTCTGGACCAGGCCACGCCCATTGAGGAATTTACGGTCCGGGAATTTACGGAAGACCCGGAAACCTACGCCCGCAATCTGGATTATGCAAAAAGGATAGTGGAATTTTGCAAGGAGGAGAATATCCGTCCTGTATTTTTCCTTTCCCCGCTCACCAATCGGCTCAGTCTGGAATGGTCGGAGAAGATCTGTGCGGACCTGACGGCGCTTGAAGTGGAATTTGTGGATTTTAACGCTGATTTTGACGAGATAGGGTTTGACCTGTCTGTGGATTTTTACGACCGGCGCCACCTAAACTACCGGGGCGCGGAAAAATTTACCAGATATCTTTCCGGAAAGCTTTCGGAATGGGGCGTTTCGCCTTCTTCCTATGAAAACGGTTCGCTCTGGCAGGAACGGGCCGACCGTTTCGCAGAGCTGCGCGGGGAAGCGGACGCGGCCCCCGTCAAGCTCAAGCCGAAGGAAACAGGTCAATGATACAGTCTGAGCAAAGGGGCGCTGCCGTTTGAATTTTAACTCTCTCGCCTATCTGGTCTTTCTGGCGGTAAACGTGCTGGTCTACTATCTGCTGCCCGGCCGGTGGCGTAACCTTCAGCTGCTTGCTGCCAGCTACTATTTTTATATGTGCTGGAACCCGAAATACGCCCTGCTCATGCTCTTTTCCACGGCAGCCACTTACGCTTGCGGCCTGCTGGTGGACAAGTCCGCGTGGGGCAAAAGGAAGTTCTGGCTGGTCCTCAGCCTCGTTGTGAACCTTGCTATCCTGTTTTTCTTCAAGTACTTTAATTTCGTTTCCAGCCTGTTCAACCGGGCTTTTTCCCACTTCGGACTCGGCCTGGAATCTCCCCTTCTGGACGTGCTTTTGCCTGTGGGCATTTCCTTTTATACCTTCCAAGCCCTAGGCTACACCATCGACGTATACCGCAAAGACATACAGGCGGAGCGGAATTTCATTGATTACGCCCTGTTTGTCTCCTTTTTTCCCCAGCTTGTGGCAGGGCCCATTGAGCGCTCCGGGAATATTCTCCATCAGCTCAAGGAGTATCACCCCTTTCAGCTGGAAAACCTGCGGGACGGCTTTCTCCCTGTTTTGTGGGGCCTGATGAAAAAGATGGTTTTGGCGGACAACCTGGCCGTTGTTGTAAACACTGTATACAATGCCGCGGGAGAGCATACAGGCGCGGAGTTCCTTTTGGCCACGGCAGCCTTCGCCATTCAGATTTACTGCGATTTTTCCGCCTATTCCGATATTGCCCGGGGTTCCGCCAAAATGCTGGGCTTTGATCTGATGGAAAATTTCCACTGTCCCTATATGGCGGTATCCATTCAGGACTTCTGGCGGCGGTGGCACATTTCCCTATCCTCCTGGTTCAAGGATTACCTCTACTTTCCTCTGGGCGGCAGCCGATGCTCCAAACCCCGGCATTTCCTGAACATCATGATCGTCTTCGCGGTCAGCGGCCTGTGGCACGGCGCGGCTTTGACCTTTGTGGCCTGGGGTATTTTAAACGGCCTGTACCAGGTGATCTCCCAGCTTCTGGACCCTCTGCGGAAAAAGTGGTTCGCTCTGGCGAAAATCAAAGAAGACAGCCGGTGGCTCCATGGGTTCAGGATATTCTTCACCTTTTGCCTGACCTGTCTGGCCTGGGTGCTGTTCCGGGCAAATTCCCTCTCCGACGCCCTGCTGGTCTTCCGCTCCGTTTTCAGCATTCCCTGGACCGGGCTTCACGGCAGTCTGGGAGCTTTCGGGGTTTCCGGCAAAACTCTTATTATGCTGGCCGTCTTCTCTGTGGGCCTGCTCATTGCCGACTGGTTTATTTCGGAAAAAAAGCTGGCGGAAAAGATCAACGGCCGTTTCATTCCCCGCTATGCAGTGTATTTTGTCCTCATTGCCGTTATCCTGATCTTCGGTTCCTACGGCGTGGGCTACGACCCCCAGGACTTCGTGTATTTCCAGTTCTGAGGCGGCAGCCGTAAAAACGCTCCACTTCTGTCAAGCCTGTTCAGAGAAACCAAAACTACCAGTAGAATTGGCGGTTTGCACTTCCCGCCCACCGGCTTGTCGGGTTGAATATTGCCTGAATACTGCAAAAAACAGGAGGGTTCCGCATGAAGTACACAAAGCTGGGAAATTCCGAACTGAACGTTTCCAGGATTTGCATGGGCTGCATGGGCTTTGGCGACGCTCAAAAGGGCATGCATTCCTGGACGCTGGACGAGGCCGCCTCCAGAGAGATCGTGAAACGGGGGCTGGAGCTGGGCGTCAATTTTTACGATACGGCCATCAGCTACCAGGGCGGCACGGGCGAGGAGTACCTGGGCCGCATTCTGCGCAAGCTGACCCGCCGGGAGGACGCGGTGGTGGCCACCAAATTCCCGCCCCGCAGTCAAGCTGAGATAGAAGCAGGCGTCACCGGGCAGCAGCATGTGCAGAATATGCTGGACCAAAGCCTTGCTCATCTGGGTATGGACTATGTGGACCTGTACATCGTCCATTCCTGGGACTACAACACCCCGATCTTTGAGATCATGGAGGGGCTGAACAACGCCGTAAAGGCGGGTAAAGTTCGGGCTGTCGGGATTTCCAACTGCTATGCCTATCAGCTTGCCAAGGCCAATGCTGTTGCGGAGCAGAACGGGTTTGCGAAATTTGTGTCTATCCAGGGACATTACAATCTGATCTTCCGGGAGGAAGAACGGGAAATGGCCCGGCTGTGCATGGAGGACAACATCGCCATGACGCCCTACAGCGC
>CAZXLM010000091.1:0-6026 GCA_964642055.1 uncultured Acutalibacter sp.
ATGTGCTGTATTCCCTGACCCAGGAGGAGCTTTCCCATCTGCTGCTGCCCATGGGAGAGCTGACAAAGGAAAAGGCCCGGCAGATCGCGGAAGAAAACGGTTTTGTGAACGCCGGAAAGCGGGAAAGCCAGGATATCTGTTTCGTACCGGACGGGGATTATGCCGCTTTCATTGAGCGGTATACGGGCAAAAGCTATGCGCCCGGCCCCTTCGTGGGCACAGAGGGCCAGCGGTACGGGCAGCACAAAGGGGTCATCCACTACACAGTAGGCCAGAGAAAGGGGCTTGGTCTCGCCTTCCCGCAGCCCATGTATGTATGCGGGGTAAACCCGGAAACGAATGAGGTCACGCTGGGCAGGCACGAGGAGCTTTTTTCCCGGGAACTGACGGCCCGGGATATCAATTTGATTTCCCAGGAAACGATCCCGGCGCCAATACGGATTCGGGCAAAGGTGCGGTACCGGCACGCGGAGCAGCCCGCTGTTGCGGTGCAGACCGGGCCGGACGAGATCCGGGTCACGTTTGACGAGCCTCAGCGTGCCATTACCAGAGGGCAGGCCGTGGTGCTGTACGACGGGGATACCGTTGTAGGTGGAGGGACGATTTACAGCGTGGGATAAGCGCGGAAACGGAGAAGGTAAAATGCGGTTAAAAGATGCGGAAAGATTGGTGGTCAAGGTGGGGACCTCCACCCTGACCCACGAAAACGGGAAAGTGAATCTTCGGCAGATGGAGAAGCTGTGCAGGACCCTTTCGGATTTGCAGAACGCCGGGAAACAACCGGTGCTCGTATCTTCCGGCGCTATCGGCATCGGCGTGGGAAAGCTTGGGCTTCCCGGGCGGCCGGAGGAAACGGAGAAAAAGCAGGCGCTGGCGGCCGTAGGACAGTGTGAGCTCATGTTTCTCTATGACAAGTTTTTTGGAGAATACGGACACACGGTGGCGCAGGTGCTGCTCACAGCCGATGTGGTGGAGCACGCGCAAAGCCGGAAAAATGTGGAAAACACTTTTCAAGAGCTGCTGAAGCTGGGCGTAATTCCCGTAGTGAATGAAAACGACACCGTGGAGACCAGCGAGCTGGAAGGCAGGAATTTTGGGGATAATGACACGCTTTCCGCCATTGTGGCAGATTTGGTAAAAGCCCAGGGCCTTGTGATCCTCACCGATACCGAGGGCCTTTACGACAGCGACCCCCGGGAAAACCCGGAGGCAGAGCTGATCCACCGGGTCGAGAAGATCACGCCTGAGATCGAGGCGCTGGCAGGCGGAGCAGGTTCCAGCCGAGGCACAGGCGGTATGGCCACAAAAATAAAGGCGGCCCGGCTTGCGGCGGAAAAGGGGATACCCTGCGCGGTGATTTCCGGCGGCACGCCGGAAAATCTGTACCGCCTGCTTCAGGGAGAAGCAGTGGGCACGCTGTTTGAAGCCGATGAAAAATAAAAATGCCGGAGGAGGAAACAATATGACCGCACTGGAAGAAATGGGAAAGCGGGCAAAAACCGCGGCCAGGCTTCTGGCGGCCGCAGGTGCGAAAAAGGAAGCCGCTCTGAAAGCGGCTTCCAAGGCGCTTTTGGAAAACCAGAAGGCGATTTTGGCGGCAAACGCTCTTGATATCGAGGCCGGGCGGGAAGTCGGCATGAGCGAGAGCCTGCTGGACCGCCTGCGCCTGACGGAAAGCCGGATCGGAGATATGGCGGCCGCTATGGAAAAAGTGGCGGAGGCTCCTGACCCGGTAGGAAGAGTCCTTTTTGGAGAAACGCGGCCCAACGGCCTGAAAATCGAAAAGATCACAGTCCCGCTGGGGGTGGTGGGCATCATTTACGAGGCCCGTCCCAACGTGACGGCTGACGCGGCCGCCCTATGCCTTAAGGCGGGGAACGCGGTGATCCTCCGGGGCGGCCGGGAAGCGCTGCGCTCTAACCGGGCGGTGACGGCGGCCCTGCGGGATGCGCTGGAAAAAAGCGGACTGCCGGCGGACTGCGTGCAGCTGGTGGAGGACGGCAGCCGGGATTCCGCCAGAGAGCTTATGGGCCTTACGGAATACTTGGACGTGCTGATCCCACGCGGCGGCGCCGGGCTGATCCGGGCTGTGAAGGAAACGGCTCGGGTGCCCGTGATTGAAACAGGCGTAGGGAACTGCCATGTATATGTGGATAGGGCCGCCGATGTTCCTATGGCGGCGGAGATCATTTTTAACGCCAAGACCTCCCGGCCCTCCGTCTGCAACGCCATAGAGACGGTGCTTGTCCATAAAGACATTGCGGAAAATGCCCTGCCGGAGATCAGGGCCAGGCTGGAGGAAAAGCAGGTGGAGCTTCGGGGCTGTCCCGCGGCGCAGGCGATCCTGCCCGGTATCCGGCCCGCCACAGAAGAAGACTGGGCCACGGAATATCTGGACTATATCCTGGCGGTGCGGGTGGTGGATTCCCTGGACGAAGCCCTGGCCCACATCGCCCGGTATTCCAGCGGGCACAGCGAATGTATTGTGACAGAGGACTACAGCGCGGCCCAGCGCTTCCTGGAGGAAGTCGACAGCGCAGCCGTGTATGTCAACGCTTCCACCCGTTTTACGGACGGCGGGGAATTCGGCCTGGGGGCGGAAATCGGCATTTCCACTCAGAAGCTCCACGCCAGAGGCCCTATGGGGCTGGAGCAGCTCACCTCCTGGAAATATCTGATCCGGGGGAATGGGCAGATCCGGTAAAGATATTTTTGTGTCCGTGTGCGGATACGGAAAGAGAAGCTTACATCAGAAGGAACATCAGGGCGAACATCAGCTCGTGGTTGCTTTCCTCCCCGCTGAGCAGGATCAACAGGGCCAGAATGATGGTACGCTCCTTGTCCTGAAACAGGGTCTCCAGCAGTCCGCCGGAAGCAGGCGCGGCCGTGCCTGACAGTGGTTCCCTGTTTTCGCTTTCGGGCGGCGGGACGCTTTGAGTCTGTGAAGGAGCCTGCTGCCTCTGCGCGTTTCCCTGTTCCGAGGCTGCGGATACGTTTCCCTGCTCTGTTCTGCGGTTCTGCCGGGGCGGAAAACGAGCCCGGGACTGCATTTCCCTTGCCCTGCGGACAGCTTCCTCCTGCATGCGGTTCATATCGGATTCCCCGGGCATGGATTTCCCTCCCTTTTAAAGCAGTCTGGACAACGCTCCGGAAAATAGGCCGCTGTCCTTGAGCAAGGGCAGAAGCCGCATCATCTGCAAAATTTTGATGGCTTCGTCCAGCTTTTTCTGTCTCGCGGCCCCCAGCAGAGGCCGCAGGGCCCGCAGCAGCCGGGTGGAGTCGTCTTCCCGGTTGACCTGGCTCAGGAGCGGACCGATGCGGCTTACAAGCTGTAAGGCTTCCGGCGTTATCCCGTTCACAGGGCCGGAAGGGGTCGGTGCGGGAGCGCTCTGCCGGCCGGTTCCGGCAGTTCCTCCGGCTGCGCCCAGCGCGTTCAGCATTCCCGCCAATGTAGAGACGTCAAACCCGCTGGTAGAGCCGTTAGACACATTGGCCGGAGCGACCGCAGGCTGGGACGGCGGGCTTTGGCTTTGGCCGCCGATGCCGAGAGCGCTCGCCATGCTTTGAAGCTGCTGCATGCTCTGGGGGTCTGATAAGATCTGGTTGATCTGCTGGCTCAGGTCGTCCACAAAAGCGCCCTCCCTTCCGGTACTGTCGGAAATTTACTGGTTTTCCTGTCGGAACATTTGCAGCAGCTTTTGGGCCTGAGGCGTGGAAAGCAGCTTCTTCGCAGCCTCCGGGTCGCTCAAAACCTTTTGCATGGCTGCGGATTCATTTTGTCCCGCGCCGTTCAGCATTTGGGAGAGATCCCCGTTCTGCGCAGCCTGCTTCAGGGCTTCCGGGGTGGTCCCAAGCCGCTGCGAGGTCAGCTTCAGCAGGGCTTCCAGTTGGTTCTGGCTTAGTTTTGGCTGATTATGGTCCATGGAACGATCCTTCCTTTCCGCTTTTACGGTATTCCCATACTATGCTGGAAAGATCGGATTGATGAAAAAAGAACCGTTGAAAGGGGAATTTTCAATGCGGATACTGGTGGTTTCAGACAGCCACGGCATGGAGGCGAATCTGCGCCAGGCGGTGCTCTCCCAGCCCACGGCGGATATCGTCATTCATTTGGGGGACGGCATTGATGAGACGGACCGGGTAAAAAGCAGCTTTCCGGACAAAATGTTTTTGCAGGTCCGGGGGAACTGCGACTGGGGGTCCGCTCTGCCCAATATGGGGACATATACCGCGGAAGGGACGAAGATATTTTTTACCCATGGCCACGCCTATGGCGTGAAATCCGGTTTGTATACGGCGGTCTGCGCCGCCCGGGAGCAGAAGGCGAACGTTCTGCTGTACGGGCATACCCACGAAGCGCTGACAGATTATGAGGACGGCCTGTATATTATGAATCCCGGAGCCTTGAGCGGGTGGCGGCCCAGCTATGGCATTCTGGATATCACGCCCCAGGGGATCGTGACGAATGTTATTCGGCTTCCGTAAGAGAGCGCCGCTATTTTTTAGAAAATATCTTCAGCGACCAGTTTCGAGTTGACACGGCTTACAAAAAATGGTAATCTAAAAGTAGTATTTCTAAGCAAAATACCAATCAGTCCGCAAATTGAAAAAGGAAAGGGACGATTCAGCATGACGGAGTATGAAAGATGGTTGCAGCAGGAGCTGGACGACAAAGACTTGACAGAGGAGCTGCTGGCCGTGAAAGGACAGCCCGAGGAGATCAACGACCGTTTTTACCGGGATCTGGAGTTCGGCACAGGCGGCCTGCGGGGCGTGCTTGGCGCGGGAACCAACCGCATGAACGTTTATACCGTGCGCAAGGCGACCCAGGGCATGGCCAATTACCTGTTAAAGCACGCAGACGGGAAGCCCCAGTCGGTAGCTATCGCCCATGACAGCCGGAACAAGGGCGTTGTTTTTGCGCAGCAGTCTGCGGCAGTGCTGGCGGCCAACGGCATTAAAGCCTATCTCTATCCCCAGCTGATGCCCACGCCGGCTCTTTCCTATGCGGTGCGCCACCTGAAATGCGACGCCGGCATCTGTGTAACAGCAAGCCATAACCCGGCAAAGTACAACGGGTACAAGGCCTATGGCAGCGACGGCTGCCAGGTGACAGCCGACATGGCGGACGGAATCATGAATGAGATCAACGCTCTGGATATTTTCTCCGATGTGAAAAAGATGGATTTCGAAGAGGGCGTAAAATCCGGCATGATCGAATATATCGGAGAAGAGACGGTTTCCGCCTTTATCGACGACGTGTATAAAGAAAGCCTCACCGGCGACGCCGGGAATCTGAAACTGGTATATACCCCCTTGAACGGCAGCGGAAAAATGTGCGTCACCCGCATTCTTGACAGGATCGGCGTGAAGGATATCACCATTGTTCCGGAGCAGAGCGAGCCGGACGGGAATTTCCCCACCTGTCCCTACCCGAACCCGGAAATTCGGGAGGCCCTGCAAAAGGGCCTGGAGCTTTGCGAGAAAGTAAAGCCGGATTTGCTGCTTGCTACCGATCCGGACTGTGACCGCGTGGGTATCGCCGTGAACCAAAAGGGCGAATATGTGCTGATGACAGGAAACGAAGTAGGCATTCTGCTTTTGGACTTCATTGCCCGCGTGAAAAAAGAGCAGGGCCGGCTGCCCGATCGTCCTGTGGCGGTGACCACCATCGTCAGCACCGACATGGTAAACCCCATTGCCGAGCACTACGGTGTGGAGCTGCGCCGCTGCCTTACGGGCTTTAAATATATCGGCGATATCATCGCAGAACTGGAGGCGAAGGGTGAGGAAGACCGGTATCTGCTGGGCTTTGAGGAAAGCTACGGGTATCTTTCCGGCGGCTATGTGCGCGATAAAGATGCGGTGGACGGCAGTATGCTTATCTGCGAGATGGCTTCTTACTACAAGCGCAAGGGCATGACGCTGGTAGACGCCATGAACGCCCTGTATGAAGAATACGGCTATTATCAGAACGGCCTGTGCAACTTCGGCTTTGAGGGCGAGGACGGCATGAAGACCATGAA
>CAZXLM010000092.1:0-5680 GCA_964642055.1 uncultured Acutalibacter sp.
AAGGTTTCTATTTTCAGTTCCTGCTTTCGGGCAATGCCCGAATCGTACACAAATTTCGCCACGCAGCGAATGCCGTTGCCGCACATCTTTCCCTCGCTGCCGTCCAGGTTGAACATTCTCATCTTGGCGTCGTTTTCGGGGGATCCCGGAGGGCAGATCAAAATGACGCCATCGCCGCCCACGCCCTTGTGCCGGTCGGAGAGGCGGACTGCCAGCGTTTCTGGCGCTTCAACCGGGTCCTCAAAACAGTTGAAATAGATGTAGTCGTTTCCGCAGCCGTGCATTTTGGTAAAATGAAGCTTTTTGCCGCTCATGAGACCGGCCCCCTTTCCCCGGTATTTGCCGGGCCTTATTTCATCTCAGAGGATTTTTCCCCGCAACGTGCTAATTTCTGGAGCATTTCTCCGCATCGATGGCCAGCACGAACATCAATGCACACAGGGCGTCCTCTGGGTTTGTCACGTCGATCACATAGGTGTCTGTCCAGTTCCATATCTCTTTGGTGATGACCGCCACCGGAGTATCTGCAGGTCCCTGGATGGTGTAATCCCATTCCAGCCAGTTGCCCTCTATCTGCCAGCCGTTGCAGTCGATATGATATCTGGGCTTGAAGAAGGTAAATTCCTTCGCGATACAGCCCAGATACTGTTCGCCCAGGTACAGCTCGAATTTTGGCATGAATGTGAATACTTTTTCTTTTACGGTCCCCATCTCTCTGCCATAGGCGTCGAAAATTTTCAGGCAGTGTCCCCAGGAAAGCTGGCCTTTTACGGTGTACACCGTATTGTCCGCCTCATCGTAAATATCATAGCTGTCGAACCAGGAAAAAAATCTTTGCTTAAAAAGAAGTTTCATCGTGAATTTCCTTTCGCGCTTTCGCGGCTTTCTCATTCTTCTCCCGCAGCGGAGACTGTGGAAGCATCTGGGCCCGTGCCCAGATAGGAGGGCCTTTCCACGCCTGCCGCGTCCACTGTCAGGAAAAGGGTATCCACGTTTTCCCAAAAGGCGTTCAGCCCGCTTTCTGGCAGCTGGACCATCAGCTGAAACCCGTCCTGCTCCCAGCGCACCCAGATCCGGTTTGGGCGCGTATCAGGAGAAAGGGACGCCTCCGGCTGCTCCTGCTGAGCAGGTAAAACATATGCGCTTCTTACCTTCTGCATTTCAAAGCCGGGGTGCTCCTCCGGCTCGGTCCACTCCTCGATTACCTGATATTCCGAATTGCCATTGTGTTCCGGCGTGGGAATCTCCACACCGGGGAACATGGCGATGGAAACGTAAAAAGACTCGCGCCGGCCGCCCTCGCTCTCACGGTCAAAGTCAAAGCCCGCCACAAAATCCCTGCACCCCGCGGAGATGTACCCCTCTATTCCCCAGGCCTCCCGTACCGCGTCCTCATTCAGCCAAAGAAAGCTTTCCGGCGGTTTCCGGGTGGAAATATGGCAGATTTCCTGCAGCAGGGCCTCCTGCCCGGAATAGTAGGGACTGGATTCCAGCAGGTCAAGAGTGCCACCGTCTCCGGCAACCGCTTCCGGCCGGGGCGTAGGCTCCGGGTCGCTTTCCACCTCATGTGAGGTGGAAGGCAGAGAGCTTACCGGCGCAGGAGAAGCCATCCCCCCGATGCTGGCAGAGCTTGGCGCGGAAGGCTGCCCCGGCGCTCCTGGCGCGGGAAAATCGTCGGAACCGCACCCGGTGGCTCCCAGCAGTATGGCAGCGGCAAGTAAAACAAAAACAGCTTTTTTCATAAAAACGCCTTCTTTCCGGGTTTTCCCATTATACAGCTGAGCGCTCTGTTTCACTCGCCAAATTGGGAAATTTCCCCGCCTAAGCGTCCTTGTCCTTTTCTGAAACCAGCGTCTGACCGGCAGCCTCTGAAGCGTTAAATTTCCACCACGCCGTCGTATACCTTTTCAGCGCCGCCCGTCATCAAAACACGCTCGTCGGTGTAATGGATCCGCAGCTCGCCGCCCTTTAAAATGACGCGGACGTCCCTGCCTTTTTCGCAATAACCATTGAGGGTAGCAGCCACTACAGCCGCGCAGGTGCCGGTGCCGCAGGCCATAGTTTCTCCGCTGCCCCGTTCCCAGATGCGGGCCTTCAGGGTGGTCTCGTCTATGACCTCTACAAAGCCCACATTTACGCGTTTCGGGAACATGGGATCGTTTTCAAACTTTGGGCCCAGTTCTTCCAGATTCAGCTTATCCACCGAGGGAACAAAAACCGTACAATGAGGATTGCCCATGGAGCAGCAGGTGATGCGGTACACCTCGCCGTCAATGGAAACGGGCTTGTTCACGATCCTGTCGCCCTCCAGACGCACAGGTACCTTTTCCGGGGAAAGTTCCGCCCTGCCCATATCCACCGTGACCTTGGAAACCAGGCCGCTTTTGGTGATGACAACGCACTCCTTGACGCCGCTGCTGGTGTCGATGCGCAGAGCGTACCGGCCTTCGCCTGTTTTCCTGCCCCGGGCAATACCGTTGTCGAACAGGTATTTCGCCACGCAGCGAATGCCGTTTCCACACATCAGCCCTTCACTGCCGTCCAGGTTGAACATGCGCATCTGAGCGTCCGCCCTGTCGGAGGGACAAATGAGAATAACGCCGTCGCCGCCTACGCCGTTATGCCGGTCAGACAGATAAATAGACAGGAATTCCGGGGAAGACACCCGGTTTTCGGGGTCGAAGCAGTTGATGTAAATATAGTCGTTGGAGCAGGCGGACATTTTGGTAAAGCGAATTTTCTGCTTCTGTTCCTTTAAGTTGGTGATATCGATGATCTCCGTGTTCTCCGGCGTATAGCGGCTCATGAGGGAGTCGGCCAGCGCATTGGCGGTATCCAGAGCCGTCAGGCAGGGGATCCCGAGAAGGCTTGCCTTCCGGCGTATTTTCACGCTGTCCCGGGCCGGGTTCCTGCCCTTGGCGGAGGTGGAAATGACGTAGTTTACCTTTTTGCTTTCCAGCAGGGTAATGGTGTTGACGGAGCTTTCGTGTATCTTATCCACGATTTTCACCGACAGGCCCACCCTGGCAAGCACCATAGCGGTGCCGGTGGTAGCGTACAGCTCAAAACCCATCTTTGAAAATTTCTTGGCGATCTCCCCGATCTCCGGCTTATCCTGATCCCGGACGGTGATAAACACGCCGCCGCCCCGTTTCATATCGTGGCCGGAGGCTACAAGCCCTTTATACAGCGCCTCTTCCAGATTGTTGCCGATGCCCAGCACCTCGCCGGTGGACTTCATTTCCGGCCCCAGATGGGTATCCACGTCTGTGAGCTTTTCAAAAGAGAAGACCGGCACCTTGACCGCCACATAGGGCGAAGCCTTGTAAAGCCCCGTGCCGTAGCCCATATCGGTGAGCTTTTCCCCGAGGCTTGCCCGGGTGGCAAGGTCGCACATGGGTACGCCCGTCACCTTGCTGATATAAGGCACAGTACGGCTGGCCCGGGGATTGACCTCGATAACATAGATCTCCCCGTCCATGATGATATACTGCAAATTGATCAGGCCAATGCCGTGAAGCTCTCGGCAAAGTGTTTCCGTGGTGGAAATGATCTTCGCGCTCATGTCGTCGTCGATGTCGGAGGCGGGATACACAGCGATGCTGTCTCCGGAGTGAATACCGGTGCGCTCCACATGCTCCATAATGCCGGGGATCAGGATATTCTCCCCATCGCAGATGGCGTCCACCTCGATCTCCATGCCGGAGAGATACTTGTCGATGAGCACGGGATTGTCCTGCTTGTGGGAGAAAATGATGCCCATGTATTCTTCCACGTCCTCAGCGCAGGTGGCGATGATCATATTTTGGCCGCCCAGCACATAGGAGGGCCGCATGAGCACGGGATAGCCCAGCTTTTCGGCGGCGTCCAGAGCTTCCTCCTTCGTCATGATGGTAAAACCCTTTGGCCGCTTGATGCCCGCACGTTCCAGCAGCTCGTCAAAACGCTCCCGGTCTTCCGCCATGTCGATGGTGTCGGCGGAGGAGCCCAGAATGGGAATGTTGTTTTCCGCCAGAGTTTTTGTGAGCTTGATGGCGGTCTGACCGCCGAAGGCCACCACCACTCCGATGGGCTTTTCGATCTTGATGATATCCAGCACGTCCTCGGGAGACAGGGGCTCGAAGTACAGCCGGTCGCCGGTGTCGAAATCCGTGGATACGGTCTCCGGGTTGTTGTTGACGATGGCTACCTCATACCCCATCTGCCGGAGAGCCATCACACAGTGAACGCTGGCATAGTCAAATTCGATGCCCTGGCCGATGCGGATAGGGCCGGAGCCAAGCACCATCACGGTGGGCTTTTCCCCACTGCCACCGATAAACTCCGCCGCTTCGTCCTCACCGCCGGAGGCCTCCGTATCATAGGTGCCGTAAAAATACGGCGTATGGGCGGCAAACTCGCCGGCGCAGGTATCCACCATCTTGAAGGTGGGCTTCCGCTCAAACGTCACTTTACAGCCGGAAAGGCGGGCAATGGTGGAATCGGGATATCCCAGCTGCTTGCCTTGTATGTACAGTTCTTCCGTCAACACACCTTTTGCAAGTTCCCGCTCGTACTCTATCAGGTTCAAAAGCTTTGAAAGGAACCAGCAGTCGATCATGGTGCGCTCGTGCATTTCCTCTATGGAAACGCCCCGCTTCAAAAGCTCGTACACGGCGAAAAGCCGCTCGTCGGTGGCGTGGACGGCAATGTGCCAGAGCGCGTCGTCGCTTTCGGTTTTAAACTTGGGAAGGTTCAAAGTGTCTAGGGAAATTTCCGCCCCGCGCACGGCCTTCATCAGCGCCATCTCGAAGCTGTCGGCAATGCTCATCACCTCGCCGGTGGCTTTCATCTGGGTGCCCAGCTCCCGCTTGGCGTACACGAACTTATCAAAAGGCCATTTGGGGAACTTCACCGCCACATAGTCCAGCGCCGGTTCAAAGGCGGCGTAGGTCTTTCCGGTAACGGCGTTTTTGATCTCGTCCAAGGTATAGCCAATGGCAATCTTCGCCGCCACCTTGGCAATGGGATAGCCCGTAGCCTTGGAAGCCAGCGCAGAGGACCGAGACACTCTGGGGTTTACCTCGATCACCGCGTATTCAAAGGAGGTCGGGTGCAGCGCGAACTGGCAGTTGCAGCCACCCTCTACGCCCAGCTCGTCGATGATTTTCAGCGCGGCGGAGCGAAGCATCTGATATTCCTTGTCAGACAGGGTGACGGTGGGGGCGATAACGATGGAATCACCGGTATGAACGCCCACAGGGTCTAGATTTTCCATGGAACAAACGGTGATGGTGTTCCCGTTGTGGTCCCGCATGACTTCAAATTCGATCTCTTTCCAGCCGGCAATGCTTTTTTCCACCAAGATCTGAGTAATGGGAGAAAGGGCCAGCCCGTTGGCGGCCACCTCCCGCAATTCCGTCAAGTCGTTTACAATGCCGCCGCCGGAACCGCCCAGGGTAAAGGCGGGCCGGACAATGACCGGATACCCAATCTCCGCCGCGAATTTCTCCGCGTCCTCCACCGTGGTGACAACCCGGGAGGGAATGCAGGGCTGGCCTATCTTTTCCATGGTGTCCTTGAATATCTGGCGGTCCTCGGCCTTGTCGATGGTCTCCGGGGAAGCGCCCAGCAGCCGGACGCCGTGGCTCTCCAAAAAGCCCTCCTTGGCAAGCTGCATGGAAAGGGTCAGGCCGGTCTG
>CAZXLM010000093.1:0-5675 GCA_964642055.1 uncultured Acutalibacter sp.
GGACACAAGCCGCGAACCGACCGAGCCGAAGGCGAGAAAGCCAAGGGGTGGGTGCCAAATTCCAATTTATCTGTACGACTTCCGGTCGGGATATACACTTGCGAAAACCGCTCACCGCCTTCTTGACTTGCCTGCGGGGGCACCCCGCTAAACTATCGTTTATCCGCTCACCGGAAGTTTTGCGGTTTCGCAAAGCGAAATCCCGGTCGTCCTGTATGACCGGGAAGAAAAACTTCGCAGTCGAAAAACTCGTTTTTCGACTTGCCCAGCATCCAGCATCAAAAATCAAATATCTAAAAGGAGAAAAACGACATGGAAGCGGAACAGAAAAAAAGAGTGCTGAGTATGTATCAGTGTACAGGGGTGTTTACCCTGGGAAATTACCTGGGGGCCCTGCGCAATCATGTGCAGCTTCAGGATAAATACGAGTGCGTTTACGCACTGGCGGATCTACATGCCATTACAGTGCGGCAGGAGCCCCAAAGCCTGCGGCGGTACACGCTGGAAGCCTATGCCTATCTTCTGGCCATGGGCATCGACCTGGAAAAAACAGTGCTGTTTATTCAGAGCCAGGTGCCGGAGCATGCCCAGCTGGCTTGGATCTTAAACTGCTATACCCAGTTCGGGGAGCTTTCCCGCATGACGCAGTTCAAGGATAAATCCCAGCGCCATGCCGACAACGTCAACGCCGGGCTGTTCACCTATCCCTGTTTGATGGCGGCGGATATCCTGCTGTACCAGGCAGATCTGGTGCCCGTAGGTGCGGACCAGAAGCAGCATGTGGAGATCGCCCGGGATATTGCCGAGCGCTTTAACGGCCTTTACAGCCCCACTTTCACCGTGCCGGAGCCGCTGATCCCGGAGCACGGAGCCCGGGTCATGTCCCTGCAGGACCCGTCGAAAAAGATGTCCAAGTCCGACGAAAACATGAATGGCACCATTTTGCTTTCCGATGACCCGGATACCATCATGCGTAAGTTCAAGCGGGCCGTTACCGACAGTGAGTCCTGCGTGCGCTACGCGGAGGGAAAGACCGGCGTCAACAACCTGATGGATATTTATTCCTGCGTGACGGGAAAGACCATGGCGGAGATCGAGCGGGAATTTGACGGGAAGGGCTATGGCGAGTTCAAGCCCGCTGTAGCGGAGGCAGTTATTTCCGAGCTGCGCCCCATTCAGGAGGAATTCCGCCGCCTGATGCAGGACAGGGCGTATCTGGAGAAATGTTATTCGGAGAATATTCCCCGGGCAAGGCGGATCGCCCAGAAAACGCTGCGGAAGGTGATGAAGAAGATCGGCTTTGTAGAGCCGGCGCGCACTGTGTGACGCGCGGCTTCGCAGTCCCATAAAAAGCAGAAAAGCCGCCCTCACCGGGACGGCTTTTCTGTTTTGATAGGAAAGCTGTGGGCCTTATTTGCCCAGAGCCCTGAAATTTTCCGCCATTTTGTCTACAGTCTCGCTGTCGCTCATTACCAGCAGGATCAAATTTCCCCGGCGGAGCACAGCGCTTTTTTCGGCTTCCACACAGACCCATTTTCTGGGATTGAGATTGGCTTCAATGTCCGCCCGCACCTGCTCGGCGTTTACGGAGTCCGGCACCCGCAGCAGCACTGCGCTGTGGGGGATAGAGCCGATGAACGGTTCGGAAGCCGCCGCCTCTGCGCCCTCAATGGGATCGATAAACAGATACTGGGAAAAATTTTCGGCCGTGATTTCTATTTCGGTCAAGTCCATTTCCGGGTCCGTGGCGTCTTTTGTCACCTGGGAAAGCAGCTCGGAAACGGAACCTTCAACGACTTCGCTTCCGGTTCCGGCAGATCGTCCGCAGCCTGCCAGAGAAAGGAAGACGCAGACTGCCAGTGAGAGTAAAAATACTTTTTTCATGGGAAAAGCCTCGCTTTTAAAAGATGCCGTGCTTCTTTATTATTTGTCGATGTATTCCCGAATATGAAAATCAGCGCCCAAGCCTTCACAGAGTTTCCGGCAGGCCTCGATTTCCGGTTTCGGCATGGTGCTGACCACCGTCATGCGCACGTGGGGAACGTTGAGGACCGCTCCTGCGGTAAAGCGGAGAATGGCGGGGAAAGCGTCCAGTCCGAATTTGCTGTGGCACAGCGCGTCATACTTTTCAGCGGTACTGGCGTTCAGACTGACGGAAACAGCGTCTACCCGGCCGTCCAGCTCAGAAGCCGTCTGTCTGCCTGTGATCAGGTCTGCCAGGCCGTTGGTGTTGATCCGGATGAACAGAGAGCCGCTGGCTCTGAGTTTGTCGCAGAGCCACATCATGTCGTCCCAGCGGCAGGCGGGCTCCCCATAGCCGCAGAAGACGATCTCTGTATATTGGTTCAGCTCCCGGCTTTCCAGGTTCGCCCAAATCTCCTCCTTGGAGGGTTCTTTGCCGCTGTACCAGAGATTGTCAGCGTACAGGCTGCCGGAACTGTTCTGGCGCAGGCAGAAATCACAACGGTTTGGGCATTGGTTTGTCATGTTGATGTAAAGCCCGTTATGATACTCATAAGCAATGCTGGTTTTCTTTATTTCCATAGTGATGCTCAGGTTTCCTCTCAAACAGTTTCTTGTCAAAGGCCGAACAGACGGCGGGCGTTTCCCTCAGCTGCTTTCAGGATCGTTTCCGGCGCTTCTCCCCGAAGCTCTCCCAGCTTTTCCGCCACAAAGCGGATCAGGGAGGAATCATTCCGTTTGCCCCGATTGGGCTCCGGCGCCATGTAGGGCGCGTCGGTTTCCAGCAGCAGCCGGTCCAAAGGCATATTCCGGGCCACCTCCACCACATGCCGGGCGTTTTTAAAGGTGACGACCCCACCGATTCCTAAGTACATACCTATCTCCAGCACTTCCCGGGCCATTTCCCAGCTGCCGGAAAAGCAGTGTACCACGCCTTTAGGTCGGTACTTTTTCAGAAACCCCAGGGTGTCTGCATGGGCCTCCCGGTCATGGACGGACACCGGCAGGGAAAGCTCGTCTGCCAGCGCCAGCTGAGCGGCGAAGACCTGCTGCTGCCGGTCCTTTGGGCACTCGTCCAGCCAGTGGTAATCAAGACCGATTTCTCCCACGGCCACGATCTTTTCATGGCCCAGCATTTCCCGCAGGAGCTCCAGCCAGTTTTCCGGCAGATCACCTGCGTTTTCCGGGTGAATGCCCACCGCGCCGTAAATATAGTCATACCGTTCCGTCAGCGCCAGGGTGTCCCGGCAGCCATCAAGATCGGCGCCCATATTGATGACGCCGCAAACGCCCGCCTCCGGTAGAACATTTCCCAGAAGGGCTTCCCGGTCCGGGGCAAATTTTTCGTCGTCGTAATGGGCATGGGAATCAAAAATCAATGCTTCCATCTATTTCCTGTACCTTTTTTCAATTCTTTCATGGGCAAAGATCAGCAGCGGGATACCGAGGACACAGGCGGCTGCCATGAGTATTCCCGCCGCGGCGGGAGAGGAAAAAGCAATGGCCCCGGCAGCCCAGAAAGGAAGGGAATAGACCTTCCACATGGCGCTCTGCGCCCGGTTATAGGCAGAGATATCGGAAACGCTTTCCGTTGGGACCTTACTGCCGGACCAGAACCACATGGGTGTCTTCCGGTGAGCGGAATATACGCCAAAGCCGAAAAAGAGGCCGGCGCAGACCCAGCAGCAAGCCATCAAAATGATTTTTCCAACCATGCGAAATCTCTGCCCTTTCTAACAGATAATATCTCCCAACTTGCAGCTAAATCAGCACAGCTTCGCCCCAGCGGGGATAGAATCGTCCACCATGAGCAGGTGGAGGACTTCCTCGCCCTTTTCCTTATGGACGGCGGAGATCAGCATGCCGCAGCTTTCCAGGCCCATCATTTTCCGGGGCGGCAGGTTTACAATGGCTACCAGTGTTTTGCCGATCAGGTCCTCGGGCTGGTACCATTTGTGAATGCCGGATAAGATCTGCCGGTCCTCTCCTGTGCCGTCATCGAGTGTAAAGCGTAAAAGCTTGTCGCTCTTTTTCACCGCTTCGCAGGCTTTCACCTTCACAGCCCGGAAATCAGACTTGCAGAAGGTTTCAAAATCCACTTTTTCTTCGCTCTGCGGTTCCACCTCGATATCCGGTACGGGGGCATTGGCCAGCCGCTTTTCCTCTGCCTTTTCGATCACCTCGTCCTCAACCAGACGGGCAAAGAGAATCTCAGGCTGGTCGGTGACTTTATTTCCACTGGGATAGAGGCCGGTTTTGTCAAGCTCCTCCCATGTCCTGGGTTGGGCGCCCAGCTGTCGGAAAATATTGTCGCTGGTTCCGGGCAGGAAGGGCTGCAAAAGAGAAGCTCCCACGCAGATGGAATCCACCAGGTTATAGAGCACCGTCTGAAGCCGGGGCAGCTTTTCCTCGTCCTTTGCCAGGGCCCAGGGCATGGTCTCGTCAATGTATTTGTTGCAGCGTTTGAAGAGGTTCATGATCTCCGTGATGGCGTCCGCCGCCCGGAGGCTTTCCATCTTTTCCGCCGCCCTGTCCCGGCAGGAGGCTACCGCGGCTTTCAGTTCTTCGTCCACAGGCTCGCTGACCTGGGTATTTGTTACCGTGCCTCCAAAATATTTGTTGCTCATGGAAATGGTGCGGTTCACAAGGTTCCCCAGCACGTTGGCAAGATCGGAGTTGTTCCGCTCGCACACCAGCTCCCAGGTCAGGTTGCCATCGTTGTCATAGGGCATTTCGTGCAGTACAAAGTACCGCACGGCGTCTACGCCGAACACGTCCACCAGATCGTCGGCATAGATGGTGTTGCCTTTGGATTTGCTCATCTTGTTGCCGTTCATCAGAAGCCAGGGGTGGCCGAACACCTGCTTGGGCAGGGGCAGGTAGGCCAGTAGATGGTGTGGAAGCGGATAATGTCCTTGCCGATCAAGTGCAGATCGGCGGGCCATTCCTTCCGGAATTGTTCGGTGCTGTCCCCATTGCAGTGGTAGCCAATGCCGGTGATGTAGTTTGTCAGCGCGTCCAGCCAGACATAGACCACATGCTTGGGGTCAAATTCCACGGGAATGCCCCATTTAAAGGAGGTGCGGGATACGCACAGATCCTGCAAGCCCGGCAGCAGGAAGTTGTTCATCATCTCATTTTTCCGGGATACGGGCTGGATAAATTCCGGGTGTTCGTTGATATAGTCGATGAGCCGGGGGGCGTATTTGCTCATTTTGAAGAAGTAGGCTTCTTCCCGGGCTGCGTGGACTTCCCTGCCACAGTCAGGGCACTTGCCGTCGATGAGCTGGCTTTCCGTAAAGAAAGATTCGCAGTCCGTGCAGTAAAGACCCTCGTAAGCGCCCTTGTAGATGTCGCCCTGGTCGTAGAGCTTTTTGAAGATCTGCTGCACTTCTTTTTCGTGATAGTCATCGGTGGTGCGTATAAAATGGTCGTAGGACACGTTCATCAGGTCAAACTGGCCCTTGATGATCCCGGCCACCCGGTCCACAAATTCCTTAGGGGTAACGCCCTCGGCCTGGGCCTTCAGCTCGTTTTTCTGGCCGTGCTCATCGGTGCCGGTCTGGAACCACACATCATAGCCTTGCAGCCGCTTGAAGCGGGCAATAGCGTCCGCCAGCACGATCTCATAGACATTGCCGATATGGGGCTTGCCGGAGGTGTAGGCAATGGCGGTGGTAAGATAATATTTTCCTTTTTCGCTCATAAAGCGT
>CAZXLM010000094.1:0-5623 GCA_964642055.1 uncultured Acutalibacter sp.
CCCTCAAAGGCCACCGCCATATTCCGCCGGGAAAGATACTGTTCCTCCGGCTTCAGCTTTCTCGCGTACATGGAAAGCCTCCCTTTCATCTGAAAATCAATGTAAAATGCTCGTTCTTCCTGTAAGAATCATAAAGGATTTCCCCTGAAAAATCAAGCTTTGAAAAAACAGCCGGAGTTTTTTTCAAAATACTGGGAATCCGGCTTTCTTTGATGTATAATGATTCCAAAGCAATCATTGAAAAGTACTCCTGAAGTGCAAAAGCGCTTCCCTTTTCTCGCTTTACTCGAAAAGCACCGGGCTTCTCCAAGCGGTAAAAATGATTGCAAGCAATCATCACGGAGAATTCCTGAACCGTGCAGCGGTCTTCTTTTGCTTCGCAATAAGCACAAAGCCGCAAATCGGCTCAGGCCTCTCCAAGCAGTTATTACACGTTTAGGAGGATAAACCTGTGACACTGGAAGAAATGAAGCGCAAATACGCCTATACCCTGGCCAGGGTGGGGCTCAACGTCCAAAAAGGGCAGACCGTTCTGGTGGAGGCCGCTATAGAAGGCTACCGCTTTGTCCCCGTTTTCGCCGAGGAATGCTACAAGCTGGGAGCGGGGAACGTGGTAGTACACTATCTGGATCTTCCCTGCCTGAAAGTCGCTGCCCAATACCGGGACGACGGCGACGTGCGCCATGTGGAAGATTGGGAGCGCTCCATGTACGAGCGGTATCTAGAGCAGGGCGCCTGCTACGTCCGCTTGGAGGGGGTCAATCCAAAGGTGATGGAGGACGTGAGCGAAAAGAATTCCAACGCCATTTTCGCCCATGTGGACGCCGTGCGGAACATCATGCGCAAGGCAAGCCGGGAAAGGCACTGCCAGTGGCTCATCGCCATGGTTCCCACCAAAGCGTGGGCGGAATACATTCTCCCGGAGAAAGGGGCGGAAGCCGAGGAAAAGCTGTGGCGGCTCCTGCTGAAGCTCTGCTATATCGACGAAACGAACGACGTGGTGAAGACCTGGGAAGAAAAGCATCAGCGCACCGCCAAACTGGGCCGGGCCGTAGACAGCCTGCAGCTTTGCAGCCTGCACTACACCGCCGGAAACGGAACAGATCTGACCGTGGGGCTGACCCCCTGGTCCAAATTTGGCTTTGAAGAAAGGGATCTGCCTGCCGGATATATCCCCTTCACCCCCAATATTCCCACGGAGGAAATATGCACAACGCCCCATAAATTCCAGACAAACGGCGTGGTGTACGCCTCCAGGCCCCTGGTACTGGGCGGAAAAAAGATTGAGAATTTCGGCTTCCGCTTTCAAAACGGCAAAGTCACCGAGGTGCTGGCGGACGAGGGGAAGGAAATGCTGGAAGCGCTGATCGCCACCGACGAAAACGCCGGGTATCTGGGCGAAGCCGCTTTGGTGGAATACCACTCCCCCATCAGCATGAGCGGTCTGGTGTACTATACCACGCTGATCGATGAAAACGCCAGCTGTCACCTGGCTTTGGGCAGGGGGCTCAGCTCCGGTCCGGAGGAAGCGAAGGCCGTGTTCAACGATTCCACGATCCATATCGATTTTATGATCGGCACCCCGGACATGAAGATCACAGGCATTACAAGGGACGGTGCGGAAGTGGAAATTTTCCGGGACGGCGATTTTGTCATCTGACCGGAACGTTATATAGAGCACGAGGGGAAGTTCGGCGCCCCGCTGAAAATAACACAAGGAGAAACTGTAAAACCATGAATTACCGTCTGTACGCAAGCGGATATACGGAAGCGCCCAGCTCGAAGGGTGTATTTTCTATCGGCTTTGACGAAACGGAGCTGTGGGAGATCGATTCCCTCTGCGGGCTGCAAAACCCTTCTTTTATCGAGCCTGCGGGCAGCGTCCTCTACGCGGTGGAGGAACTCCTTGGAGAAGCGGCGGTCGCCTGCGTCGCCGTAAGTCCGGAGGGAAAGCTGAATTTGTCCTGGAAGCGGCCTGTCCCCGGAAGCGGCCTTTGTCACATCACGTTGGCAGCTTCTCATCTCTTTGCTTCCGGCTACGCCGGCGGAACGCTCACCGGTTTGCACAAAGACGGAGCTGTCTGCTTTTATCGGGAATTTGCGGGCTCCGGGCCAAATGCCAGACGGCAGGAAAAAGCCCACATTCATTCCTCTCTCCCCACGCCGGACGGCTCGCGCCTGCTGGCAGCGGACCTGGGCACGGACAGGCTCTACCAATTTATAATAGGCCCGGAAGGCGGCCTGATCCCTGACGAGGCTCAGCCCTGGGTCCAGACAAAACCGGGGCGCGGCCCCCGCCACTTTGCGTTTCACCCCAATGGAAAATGGTTTTATCTGGTGGCGGAATTGAGCAATTCCCTGCTTACCTTCCGGTATGAAAACCACCGGCTGGAACAAACGGGGGAATATCCTCTCCTTATCCCAAGAGACCCGGATACTTCTCTGGCGGCAGACGTTCACCTTTCAGGCGAAGGGCAGTTTGTGTACGTTTCCGTCCGCGGAGCGGACTGCCTCTGGGCTTTTCGTGTAATGGAAGAAGGCCTCCTGGAACCCGTGGAGCGCGTTTCCAGCGGAGGCGGCGCTCCTCGTAGCTTTGCACTCAGCCCCGACGGCCGTTATGTGGCTGCGGCCAACCAGGATTCCGGCCTTTTGACAATCTTTGCAAGAGACGCCGAAAGCGGCACGCTGAAAGAGAACCTGTGCGCGCTCAAAATCCCCCAGGTATCCTGCGTGAAATGGGCTGAATAGCCGGCCGCTCTGTAGATCTTTTCGCTTCACAAACTATCTGGACGCAAAATAGCCGAAAAGTCCTTTGCTTTTGGCAAAGGACTTTTCTTTTTTGGCTGCTGCCGCTCCACCCCCAAAGTTTTTCGAACGTACCTCTTAACAAAAGTCCGAAATCATACTATGCTGACTTTTGTACGATTTCGGACTAATAAGGGGGACCGGCACATGGACGCTTCTCTGCAAAAACAGGTAACCGAGCTTGATTATTTGAACTCGGAAATCAGCTGCGCCTACCATGAAATCTCCGTGGAGCTGAATTTGTCGGACAGCGTGATGATGGTGCTTTACACGCTTTGCAATTCGCAGGGGGAATGCCCGCTGGGCGAGATACTCCGGCTGTCCGGCCTGAGCAAGCAGACGGTAAACTCCGCCCTGCGCAGGCTGGAAGAAAAGGGAGCCGTCGTCCTAAAGCCTCTTCAAGGAAAGAAGAAAAACGTCTGCTTGACGCCCTCTGGAAAGGTTTTCGCAGATTCCACCGCCGGGCGGATAATTCAAATTGAAAGCGAGATATGGGCTTCCTGGACAGAGGAGGAGCGGGCGTCCTATCTAGAGCTTACCCGCCGCTTCCTTTCTGCTTTGCGGGAAAAGGGAAAATCTCTTTAGGAACATGGAGCGTGCTTTATGAAAATCCAATTATCAGACCACTTCACTTACCGGCGGCTGCTTCGTTTCACGCTGCCCTCCATCGTCATGATGATCTTCACTTCCATCTACGGCGTGGTAGATGGGTTTTTGTTTCCAATTTCGTGGGAAAAACGCCCTTTGCGGCGGTAAATTTCATTATGCCCTTCCTGATGATCTTAGGCGGGATCGGCTTTATGTTTGGCACGGGCGGCAGCGCTCTGGTTTCCAAAACCATGGGAGAGGGGGACAGGGAGCGGGCGAACCGCATTTTTTCCCTGCTGATTTATCTTTCCATTTTTGTAGGAATCGTTCTTACGCTGCTGGGCTTTCTGCTTCTGCGCCCGGTGGCGGCGGCCATGGGAGCGGAGGGTGAAATGCTGGAGCACTGTCTTTCCTACGGGAATATCATTCTGCTGGCAACGCCTGCTTACATGCTGCAATACGAGTTTCAAAGCTTTTTCGTCACAGCGGAAAAACCCCAGCTGGGGCTTTTTGCCACCGTGCTTTCCGGCATTTCCAACATGGTGCTGGACTGGCTTTTCGTGGCGGTCTTTTCCTGGGGGCTGATGGGCGCGGCGGCCGCCACCAGCTTCAGCCAGTACCTGGGGGCGGTGGTGGCCTTTCTCTACTTTGCTAGGCCAAACCCCAGCCTGCTGCGGCTGGGAAAAACGAGATTTGACGGCAAAGCCGTGCTGAAAACCTGCACCAACGGCTCTTCAGAGCTGATGTCGAATATTTCCATGTCCCTGATCGGCATGCTTTACAATATCCAGCTGATTCGCTACGCGGGAGAAAACGGCGTGGCGGCATACGGCGTGCTGATGTATGTGAACATGATTTTCCTCGCGGCCTTTATCGGGTATTCCGTAGGCACAGCCCCGGTGATCGGCTTCCATTACGGCGCGGGCAATCATCAGGAGCTGAAAAGCCTGCGGCAGAAGAGCCTCTTGATCACCGCCATTTTTTCCATTGTGATGTTCCTTGCCTCTGAAGGGCTGGCAAGGCCCCTTTCTCTGATATTTGTAAGCTATGACGAGGCCTTGTTTTCCCTGACTCTTCGCGGATTTATGATTTACTCCTTTTCTTTCCTGTTTTCCGGCTTTTCCATTTTCGGTCCCTTCCTTTTTTACCGCTCTCAACAACGGCCTGGTTTCCGCCGCCATTTCTTTCCTGCGCACGCTGGTGTTCCAGGTAGCGGCGGTGCTGCTTCTGCCCCTGGTCTGGGGAATTGACGGCGTGTGGCTCTCCATTGTGGCCGCAGAATTGATGTCTGCCCTTGTAACGGCCGTGTTCCTGCTCCGCCTGCGAAAGAAGTATCACTACTGACAGGGTTCTCCCTGCGCGAAGAAGCCCGGCGCTTTCACTTTTAAATGGAAAGCCCCGGGCTTCTTTATGAAAAAACGGTTTTGCGGTTCAGGGCTTTACACGTTGAATCGGAACAGCACCACATCGCCGTCCTGCATGACATATTCCTTGCCTTCAGAGCGCACCAGGCCCTTGTCCCTGGCGGCGGTCATGGAACCGCATTCCATCAGCTCGTCAAATCCGATGACCTCCGCTCGGATAAAGCCCCGCTCGAAATCGGTGTGTATCTTTCCGGCGGCCTGTGGGGCTTTTGTCCCCTTCTTAATGGTCCAGGCCCGCACTTCATCTTTGCCGGCGGTCAGGAAAGACATGAGCCCCAGAAGGTCATAGCAGGCAGTGATAAGCCGGTCCAGGCCGGATTCCGTCAGGTTCAGGTCAGACAGGAACAGCTCCTTTTCCTCCGGGTCCAGAGCGGATATCTCCGCTTCTATTTCCGCGCAGATAGGCAGCAGATTAGCATGCTCCTTTTCGGCATATTCCCGCACGATATTCAGAAACCTGTTTTCTTCAATGCCGTTTTTGAAATCCTCCTCGCTCATGTTGGCGGCAAAGATGATGGGCTTGTTCGTCAGCAGGGAAACTGAGGACAAAAGCTCCTCCTCTTCCTCGCTGCATTCGATGCTGCGAGCGGACTGCCCGGCCTCCAGCGCGGCATACACCCGCTCAAAAAAATCCAGCTCCGTCTGGTATTTCTTATCGGCCTTCAGCATTTTCCGGGTCTTGTCGATACGCCGCTCCAGCACCTCCATATCGGAAAGGATCAGCTCCAAATCAATGGTCTCGATATCCCTGCCCGGGTCGATGGAACCCTCCACATGGACGATATCGTCGTTTTCAAAGCAGCGCA
>CAZXLM010000095.1:0-5610 GCA_964642055.1 uncultured Acutalibacter sp.
TTCCGGGTGATGTCGCCGCCGTAGCACTTGGCAAGCACGTCCTTGCGCATGGCCTTCACTGTCTCCCGGGCGATTATTTTTCCCCCCACGCAGGCCTGGATAGGCACCTCGAACAGCTGCCGGGGTATTTTCTCCTTCAGCTTCTCCGTCATCTTTCTGGCCCGAGGATAGGCCTTTTCCGCGTGCAGGATAAAGGAAAGCGCGTCCACCACCTCGCCATTGAGCATGATATCCAGCTTTACCAGCTCGCTGGGCCGGTAGCCCATCAGCTCGTAGTCAAAGGAAGCGTATCCCCGGGTCCGGGATTTCAGCGCGTCAAAGAAATCGTAGATAATTTCGTTTAAGGGCAGCTCATAGTGGATATCCACCCGGTCGGTGTCGATGTATTTCATGTCCTTGAACACGCCCCGGCGCTCCTGGCACAGATCCATGATATTCCCCACATAGTCCGCCGGGGAATAAATATGGGCGTTGGCAATGGGCTCCTCCGCGCTTTGAATGGCGGCGGGGTCCGGGTAGTTGGTAGGGTTGTCGATAGACAGCTCCTCCCCATTTGTCTTTTTGATTTTATATACCACGCTGGGGGCGGTGGTGATCAAGTCCAGATTGTATTCCCGTTCCAGCCGCTCCTGAATGATTTCCATATGCAGAAGCCCCAGAAAGCCGCAGCGGAAGCCGAAGCCCAAAGCCGCTGAGGTCTCCGGCTCAAAGGAAAGGGAAGCGTCGTTGAGCCTCAGCTTTTCCAGAGCGTCCCGCAGGTCTGTGTAATGGGCGCCGTCGGCGGGATAAATGCCGCAAAACACCATGGGCTGCACCGCCCGGTAGCCTTCCAGCGCTTCCGGGGCCGGGCGATCCGCCAGGGTGACGGTATCACCTACCCGGGCCTGGGCCACGTCCTTGATGGAAGCGGCGATATATCCTACCTCCCCGGCGTACAGGGCTTCTGCCGGCTCCAGGGAGGTTGCCCGCATAAAGCCGCACTCCACCACGGTAAATTCCCCGCCGGTAGCCATCATGCGGATCGTGTCCCCGGCGCGCAGGGTGCCGTCCTTCAGGCGCACATACACGATGACCCCCCGGTAGGAATCGTAATAGGAATCGAAAATCAGCGCTTTCAGCGGCGCATTTTCGTCCCCCACCGGCGCGGGAATATCGGTGACGATCCGTTCCAAAACTTCCTCCACATTCTGGCCTGTCTTGGCCGAAATGCGGGGCGCGTCCATGGCAGGCACGCCTATCACGTTTTCTATTTCATGGCACACCCTGTCCGGGTCCGCGCTTACCAGGTCTATTTTGTTCACCACAGGCAGGATTTCCAGCCCCGCGTCCACGGCCAGATAGGTGTTGGCAAGGGTCTGGGCCTCAATGCCCTGGGAAGCGTCCACCACCAAAACGGCTCCCTCGCAGGCCGCCAGGGAGCGGGAAACCTCGTAGTTAAAGTCCACATGTCCGGGGGTGTCGATCAGGTTAAAAATATAGTCTTGTCCATCTTTGGCGGTATACACCAGCGTGACGGCGTGGGCCTTGATGGTGATGCCCCGCTCCCGCTCCAAATCCATATTGTCCAGCAGCTGGTTTTCCATTTCCCGCAGCGGGACAGCCTTGGTCAGCTCCAGAATGCGGTCCGCCAGGGTGCTTTTTCCGTGGTCGATATGGGCTACAATGCTGAAATTGCGAATCCTGCTTCTATCCATGGTATTTCTCCTTCTTGCCGTTCTATATTAAAAGATGATACGCTCAAATTTTTCTTTGCCGACCTTTTCGGCCCCTGTGTACGAGGTATGCGCCCCGCCCTCTGCCTCCCTTGTGCAAGAGGCGGTTTTCGTCCCTAGCCCCCTGTTCTTTGTCTCCCCTGAAAGGGGAGGTGGCACAGCGTCAGCTGTGTCGGAGGGGTTGCCGCTATTGGTATCTCCTCCACCGGAGACCAGCGGTCTCAGCTGCCGCTTCGGTCGGCGCTGGACGGTCTCCACCGGAGACCAGCGGTCTCAGCTGCCGCTTCGGTCGGCGCTGGACGGTCTCCACCGGAGACCAGCGCCCCTCCCCTTGATAAACAAGGGGAGGTTTTTCCCCTTCGGCTCCTCTGCGTAAGGGACCTCATCTTCCTCGCAATCATTTTATTACAAACCTATTGAAGAAGCCTGGCGCTTTTCCCGCAGGGAAAAGAGAGCTGTTTCACAGCTCAAGGGTTCTTCTTAATGATTGCCTGCAATTATTTTACCACAAGCACGAGACGTGCCCACTGCTTGGAGAAAGCCAGTACTTTTCCGTCAGGAAAGGGAAGCGCTTCGCGCTTCAGGACTTCTCTCTAATAATCGCTTCGCGATTATTTTATCACAAACCTTAAAAAAAAGAAAGCCTGTGCTTTCGCACAGGCTTTCCCTGTTATGCCTCAGGCTTTCGCCGAAGGTTATTTCTTACTTTGCTTCCGGGATCTTGATCTCCGTGGTGTAGTAGGTAGCGGGAACGCTCAGGGAGGCGAACATGATGTTCTCATAGCCCCAATAGTTCGCGGTCACGTCGGGGAAGGAGGACTTGATAGTGGTATCAGCCTTAATGGCATTCTTATCTTCCTTGGTCAGACCCAGATAGATGTTGATCATCTGAGAAGCCTCAGCACGAGTGATGCTTCTTGTGCCACGGAAGGTTCCATCGGGATAACCGTTAATGGTGCCGTTGTCGCACAGAGCGGCAACATACTTCTGAGCCCAGTTGCCGACCTTATCAAAGTCGGTAACCTTATCGGTGGTAGCGCCGTCCTTCACGGTCACGCCAAAGGCGTTGGCGATCATGAGGGAAGCTTCCTCACGAGTTACAGGATTGTTGGGCTTCACGGTTCCATCAGGATAGCCATGCAGGATACCCTCTTTCTCAGCAAGTGCGATAGTCGTCACATACCAGCCGCTCTGAGCGTCCTTGAAGGAGGACTTCGCAGTGCTCTTAGGATCGGACTTGCCAGAAGCAACCAGCAGCATTCTGGCCAGCTCCGCACGGGTCACCTTGCGGTCAGGCTTTGCGGTGCTGTCTTCATAACCGGCCATGTAGCCACGGTATACGGCGGTCAGCGTGATGTCTTCCTTAACGGCATACTCATCGATATCCACAATGTGTTTGTCGTCGCCATTGGTGGACCAGCCGATGAACTCAGCGCCCAGCACAACGTCGGTGACCTCGGGCAGAGCCGTGATCTTGCCGGTGGAATCGACCTCCAGGAAGCTCTCGGAAGTCTTGCCGTAGCCCTTGTCGTCGAAGGTCACGCCGAAATTGCCGGCGGAAGCAGTGCGCTTCACAGGAACGGTAACAGCAACAGTCTTGTCGTCAGCATCGGTAAAGTGGTCCTTCAGAGCGCCGGGAGCAATGGTGCCGAGGTCCAGGGTCAGCGCCAGATTCTGGCCAGCCAGACCGGAGAAGTCATACTTTTCGGCAACAGCCTCAACCTTGGCCGTCGGTGTGATATCGGTGCCAGCACTACCGAAGGTGATGTCGCCGGCCGTTGCGGAAATCTTCGTGCCGCCGGTAACAGCGCCTGCGCCGACTACAACAGTGGTAACACCATTTTCATCGGTAGTTACTGTGAAGCCAACAGTGGAGGGATCATCGATCGCATTTCCGGCATCGTCCTTAAAGGTGGGCGTGTTGCCGCTTGCGAAGGTGTAGGTATCGCCCTCAACCAGAGTGGCGATCGTGGTGCTAGCCAGAGCGGCAGTATCATCTGCATCATTTACGGTGTAGTTTGCAGATGCGGGAGCGGTGTAGCCATCGCCAAGAGCCGTCTGGATCGCGGTCTTGATATCCGCATCGGCGGTGATGTAGTCGCCTACAGTACCCTGGGCGCCTGTGACGCCGCTAACCATAACGTTCGCAGCCTTGACAGCAGCTACAACGCTGTCGATCGTAGCGTTCTTGGGATCGATCTGAGCGCCGGTAGCGGTAATGGTGCCGACAGCGGCCTTGGTAATAGTACCAGTCAGGTCCTCAGGGAACTTATACTCAACGCCAGTATCCTCGTCCGTGTAGTTGCCAACGGTTTCAGGTGTGGTGGTAATTGTCGGGCTTCCAACCTCTGCACTTGTAAAGGTCATGGCGGTTACGCCAAAGTCAGCCAGCGTAAGGCCGTTAGACAGGGTCACGGTGCTCAAATCGATTGCCGTTGTGCCGTCATAGGGCTTGCTTACGGTGACAGTCACAGGGGTCGCGCCCTTGGAAATGTCCGCCTTAACTTTGATGTTATAGGGCTTGGAAGTGCCCGTGAAAGTATAGGTGAACGTGCAGGGAGTTACAGTGGTATCAATGGTGGCTGGTGCAGCGGTAAAGCCGTTGTCACCAGTGATATTCACAGCGTTCAGGGTGGAACCGGCGTCCAGCGTTACCGTACCGCTGATGGTGCCGCCGGTAGAAGCGACCTCGCCGCCTGTCAAGCCGCTGGTAATGGCAAGCGTGCCGCCCTCGGTCTGCTCAACAGTAACTGTATAACCCGCCTTGGTAACAGAACCGGTACCGGTAGTGGTTACAGTGGCCTTATTGGCTATGTTGTACCGGCCAGCATTTACGCTTGCACCGCCGGTGGTAACAATATCTCCCCAGGTGATGGGCAGATTAGGCTTTGAACCAGTGGTGCTTGTGTCGGCGTAAGTAGACGTATAAGCTACCGTTACCTTATCGCTGCCGACCAAACCGGTGGTGAAGGAATAAGAACCGCTTACCTTTGCATCGTCGCCAGCAGCGTTCTGCGCCACCGAGGGAACACCGGTAATGGTGGTGGGCAGATTCAATTCTTTCTTCGCAAGTCCTGCGGGGGTCGTAAGTGTGATAGAGGTGTTATCCAGCGCCGCAGAAGTCACCGTGCAGGAGATCACATACGGGTTGTCAGTATCCATACCGGCTGCTACAGCCATAGCGTTGATAGAGGTATCGATCGATGCGGCATTGTTGGCCATCGTCGCGTTGTTAGCAGTCCACTTCTGCGTGAGAGTGCCTGCATCGGCGGGCCAGTTGGCGCCCTTGTAAACGCTCAGCGTGTCACCATAGGTGAGAGTGCCGGTAGCAACAGCGTTAGCTGTGTTGGTGATAGAAGCGCCGGTCACATCAGCCAGGTTCGCGCAAATCTTGAACGTGCCGGTCTCAGGATTATCGCTAAGATCATCAGCACCCGCTGCCTTAGTAATAGCTCCCTTAGTTACTACTACCTTATAAGTATCGCCTACGGTAGTACCGCTGGCGTCAAAGGTCAGCGTAGCAGTTGTCTTGTCACTGTTCACCTCAGCATCAGCCTTGGGAGTGATAGTGGCAGGTCCGCTGCCGGTCACCTTTGTGATTGTGTAGTTCGCGGCTGTAGCATCAGTAAAGGTACCGTTTTTCAGAGATACCGTAATCTCGCGGTCATCAGCCTTTGCCTTCACCGTGCTGTCGGGAATACTGACAGTGGGCTCGTTGGATTCAACTTTAATCCAAATAGGCGTAGATTCAATATTGGGCGTATTTTTTAATGTATATACCGTAGGATCCGCATCACATATCGTATTACCCGCAGTTGTAACGCGGCCAGTATGGTAATTCATAGAGCCCAATGCGGTGTATGCATTGGTGTTTACATTTGTTATGTCGCCTTTGTTA
>CAZXLM010000096.1:0-5470 GCA_964642055.1 uncultured Acutalibacter sp.
ATGACCATCAAAGAAGCCATGAAAGAAAGGCATATGGTTCGCAAATACATTGATAAACCCATTCCCAGCGATTTGGTGGAAAAACTGAACGCCAGAATCGCAGAAAACAATCAGACATACAGCCTCTCTCTTTCCCTCGTGACAGGGAATGCTGATGGCTTGGGTGCTTTGGCAAAGATGCTCGGCAAGGGGGTCAAGAACTATATTGTTTTGGCCGGTCCGGATTCTGCGGATCTTGACGAAAAGCTCGGCTACTGCGGCGCAGATATGATTTTGTATGCACAAACTCTTGGCCTCAACACCTGGTGGGTCGGTGGAATGTATAATGCCAAGGGGGCACAGAAAAATATGAACAGCGGTGCTGTGCATATTAATGGTGTGCTGGCAATCGGTTATGGTCAGACACAGGGTGTTCCTCATAAGTCCAAAACAGCAGCGGAAATTAGCAGCTACAAAGGTACTGCCCCTCAGTGGTTCACTGATGGTGTAAACGCCTTGCTTCTGGCTCCTACTGCCTTGAACAAGCAGGCTTTCACAGTCAGGGGCGACGGAAACAAGGTGTACCTTACCTGTGACAGCGGTCACTTTGCAGGCATCGATCTTGGTATCGGAAAATATCATTTTGAAGTCGGCGCCGGAAAAGATAATTTTGAGTGGGCTTAAAAATATCTATAGTGTTTCGCTATTACACGTCGCGGCGAATCCTTGTGATTCGCCGTGATTTTACCTTAAAAATCACGGCTTCATCGTTCGGATTGCCGCTCCTCCCTGCAAAAAGTCACGTTTGCTGCGGCTATGTCCTTATAAATGCGGACATTACGCCTACGCTGCACTACCAACTTTTTGCAGATAAGGTTTTGCTTTTTCCGCAAATGGCGGTTTATATGAGGAGAACGTCATGGAAAACTTTGAAAACAGAACTTATTTCAGTCTGATGCTGGCCGGAAAACCCCGTGAGGCGGTCGAATATTTGAAAAACTTCCCGGAAAAGCGTTCATTGGCCCGGCGCATTGTACAGCGAATGGATTCTTCCGTGCCTGTCCGCCGCTCTGACAACCCCTATATTCAACAGGTGGACGGCGTTTACCAGGAATACTACAGGGATATATTCTGGCGCGATGTCCCTCGTGAGGCGGCTTCCTCCGCGCTGGCTAAGCGGCTCGCAGCTCTTTTGAACCAGCCTTCCGCACAGGAACCCGATGAATTAGAAGAAGCACTTGCAAAAGAGGTAAGCGCCCGGGGCTTTCACTTCCTGGGAGGGATTACCCAGGGTTATTACGGGCCTTATATTTGGAAAACAACCACGCCCACCGTCTACTCCGTGGAGCTTCCCGCAGGCGTTCAGAAATTTACCGTGCAGATGATGGACGGCTTTGTATCCAGAAGCTGGCTGGATTTCATTTCTCTTGGGAAATTCGGCACTGGAGGCTGGCAGAGTGATACCGAACTTTTCTGCGTTTATAATTCTTATAAATCTGTTCTTGAAAAGCCCTCCTTTCAAATCTCTTTTCTCAAGCACGAGGCCCAGCATGTCTATGACAGAAACCATTACCCCGGCATCGGCTCCATAGAGCTTGAATACCGCGCAAAGCTCACTGAGCTTATCTACTTTCCGCGGCTGTCTCTGTTTCTCACCTTTCTTGCCCAGGCAGACAAGAGCGACCCAGGAAACACACACACTTACGCCGCCTGGCAAATCGTTGAAAGTTTATCCCAGCGCATTTTCCACGAAAAAGCGGTAACGGACCCTGCCCGATGGAAAGGAAAGCTCTCTGCCGTCCGCCGGGAAAGCCTGCGGCTTTACCAGTCCTGGTCCCCCGGCAGCATAGTTTGACAAACGAGGAGGGGATACTATGGTCGTTCTGATCGCCGGGGCTTCTCACACGGGAAAAACCGTTTTAGCCCAAAACCTTTTGCAAAAATACGGTTTTCCCTACCTATCTATCGATCATTTGAAAATGGGGCTGATCCGCAGCGGTCACACAACGCTCACCCCGGAAGACGATGAGCCGCTGACAGCTTATCTATGGCCCATTCTGCGAGAAATCGTCAAAACCGCTGTGGAAAACCGGCAAAATCTCACCGTAGAGGGCTGCTATATTCCCTTCGACTGGGAAAAGGATTTCGACGAGAACTATCGAAAAGAAATACGCTGCGTTTTCCTCATTATGACGGAGCGGTATATCCGAGCCCATTTTTCCGATATCAAAAACCACGCAAACGATATCGAAGCGCGGGGCGGAGATTCAGATCTGAATCTTGAATCTCTGCTCTCCGACAACGCCGAAACTCTCCGGCAATGCAAAATACATGGATGTGAATACCTGCTGATAGACGATGAATACCGGGTAGACTTGGAACTGTAGCAAAGAACGGCTTTCTCTGAAGAAGAAAGCCGTTTTTTGCAGGATTTCGCCTGAAATTACACTTTTTCCGTATGCTTCAGCCCTGTCTGCGCTGGGTTGTCGATAAGGTTGCCCCGAAAGTCGAAACGGGAGCCGTGGCAGGGGCAGTCCCAGCTTTTCTCATCGCCGTTCCATTCCAGCTGACAGCCAAGATGCGGACAGCGCGTGGAAACCAGATAAACCGTTCCCTGCTCGTCCCGGTACGCGCCCCTCTTTTTCCCACAATGGCGGATCACAGCGCCCTGCCCGGGCGGCAGCCAGTCAAATTCCTTACCGGGGAGATACAGGATTTCTTTGAGCAACCCTTTCCCGCTCTCCAGCACATTTTTTCCGAGATTTTTCCAGCCCGCCGCCGGGGGAAAGCGCCGGGGAGAAAAGATGCTGCTTTCCCCTGCTTTTTTATCGGCGATCTCCTCGCTGATAAGCTGGGCCGCCGCCATGGCGCCCGTCATGCCCCATTTGCCAAAGCCCGTTGCCGCGTACCAGTTGGGACGAACCAAGGAGAATCTTCCAATATAGGGAACACCGTCCAACGTGATGCAGTCCTGAGCGGAGTATGCTGCCGTCACCCGGCAGCCGTCCCACAGCTCCGCCGCCTTTTTTCGAAGTGCTTCATAGGCGGAAAGTCGTAGACTTTTCCCTGTTCTGTGCCCCTCGCCGCCCAAAAGAAGCTGCCTTTCAAAACTGCGCATGGAAAGCCCATCCGAATCGATGCCGTAATACATTCCCGAAAGCTCAGGAGCGTTTTCCAGGGCCAGCACATAGCTGCGCTCCTGATACATTCTGGCAAAATAAAGGCCGGGGAAATTTTGGAAAGGGAAATGGGTAGCAAACACAATATTTTTGGCAGTTACTGTTCCACGAGCCGTTATGGCAGCGTGCTTTTTCACCCGTTCTACCGGCGTGTGTTCAAATACGGGGACTTTTCGGGAAACCGCGCTTAGGAACTTCAGCGGGTGAAACTGTGTCTGAGAAGGAAATCGCAGCCCCTCCGCATATTTTATTGGAATCCCCCGTATCCCGCAAAGCTCGGCGTCAATTCCCAACCGGCGGGCAGCGGCGCATTCCTGCCGGAGCAAATCCTTTCTCCGCCGGGTATATAGAAATGACGGCACCGGTTGAAAATTGCAATCGATGCGGAGTTTCTTGACAAGGTCGCCATACGCCTGAACGGCGTCCTCATTCCGCTGTGCGTATTCCCTCGCTTTGCTTTCACCGAACCGTTTCAGCAGGCGGTGATATATCGGCCCATGCTGGGAAGTGATTTTCGCCGTGGTATTTTTTGTCTGTCCGCTTCCGACCGTTTCCGCCTCCAGCACCACCGTTTCTACTCCCCTTTCTTTCAGCTCATAGGCAGTGAGAATCCCTGCCATACCGCCGCCGATCACCGCCGTATCGACTGTAAGGTCGCCGGGCAGCGTTTGGCGCAAGGGCAGCTGTTCCGTTTTGCTCCAGATGGATTCCATTTTTATCGCTTCCCTTTTCACAACATGCGGAGAATTTGAAAAACACTTTTCCACCTGTTATTCTGCCGGGAAACTCTGCGGCTATTCCCAGTGCAACACGCCATTTTCAACTTCTTAATAGAATGCAAAAAGGCCTCCCAAACGGGAAGCCCTTTTTATGCGCTTTTTCAGATCAGACCCAATGCTGGCCGGTGGCGGTGTCCTCAAAGGTGATAGAACGCTTCAGAACGTCACAAGCCTTGACCAGTCCCTCATTCTGACTCATCAAGATATCCTCATGCTCGATGGAGAGAACGTAGTCGTAGCCCACCAGACGGAGCTGAGAAACAAAGTCCTTCCAGAACAGCTCGTCATGTCCGTAGCCAATGCTGCGGAACACCCAGGTGCGTTTGAGAGGATCGCCATAGGACTTGTAATCCAGGGTGCCGTCAACAGCAGCGTTGAACGGATCGATTTTCGTATCTTTGGCATGTACATGGAAAATGGCGTCACCGCCCAGGTCGCGGATGGCGGCCAGGGGATCGATCCCCTGCCAGAACAGGTGGCTGGGGTCGAAATTGGCGCCGATCTCCGGGCCTACAGCGGCGCGGAGCTTTTTCAGCGTATACGGATTGTACACGCAGAAGCCCTGGTGCATTTCCAGAGCGATCTTATTGACGCCGTGCGCCTTTGCAAAGGCAACGAAATCTTTCCAATAGGGAATGAGGACCTCGTTCCACTGCCATTCAACAACTTCCTGGAACTCGTTAGGCCAGGCGCAAACCACCCAGTTTGGATTCTTGGACTCGGGGCAGTCGCCCGGGCAGCCGGAGAAGGTGTTGATCTGATGGATCCCCAGTTTTTCCGCCATGAGGACGGCATTGTGCATATCGTCGTCAAACTGCTTGGCGATCTCCTTGTTGGGGTGAACGGGGTTGCCGTGACAGCTCAGAGCGCTGATCTCCAAGCCAGATTCCTTGATCGTCTTGACAAATTCCTGGAATTTGGCTTCGTCGTGGAGCAGCACGCCGGGATCGCAATGATCTTTCCCAGGATAGCCGCCGCAGCCGATCTCCACCATCTGAGCGCCCAGAGACTTGAAATAGGCGAGGGCTTCCTTCAGGGGAGTTGAGCCAATCACGTTGGTAAGCACACCTAGCTTCATAAGTATAACACTCCTTTAATTTATCGGGACAGCAAAAAATACGCTGGACCCGGAATTGTATTTGGTTATATTATACAGAACCGAATGAAAAATTGCAATCCCAATTCCGGGAAATTTCCAAATTTTCCGGAAACCTCATGCCTTCCGACTGATAGACTCCATCAGCCCGCCGCTTGTAATGATATTTTTGATAAAGGGCGGGAACGGGTGGGCCTGATAAGTCTTGCCGGTGGTTTCGTCGGTAATAATGCCGGAATCAAAATCCACAGAGACAGTATCTCCTGCGGCAATTCCCTCCGCCGCTTCTGGGCATTCCAGAATGGGCAGACCGATATTGATGGAGTTGCGGTAAAAAATACGGGCAAAGGTGGCGGCAATCACACAGGAGACTCCGGAAGCTTTCAGCGCGATGGGAGCGTGCTCCCGGGAGGAGCCGCAGCCAAAATTCTTACCGG
>CAZXLM010000097.1:0-5176 GCA_964642055.1 uncultured Acutalibacter sp.
GCTCTTCCTCGGTGAGCCGGAAGCCGTTTTCGGGCTTCGTCTCGATGATCACCGGGACGCCCCCGGCCATTTCCGTAATGGGCACATAGCAGACAAAGCTGGGCTCGGGGATAAGCACCTCGTCTCCGGGGTTCACCAGGCAGCGGATACACAGGTCGATGGCTTCGCTGCCCCCCACCGTCACCAGCACTTCGGATTCCGGCGCGTAGGACACCTGATAATGGCGCTCCAGAAATTTGGAAATTTCCGTCCGCAGCTGGGCAAAGCCCCGGTTGGGCGTATAGCGGGTGCGCCCCTTTTCCAGGGATTCGATACCCGCTTCCCGGATATGCCAGGGGGTGTGGAAATCCGGCTCGCCCACAGACAGGGAGATCACGTCCTCCATCTCGTTTGCGATGTCGAAAAATTTCCGGATACCCGAGGGCTTTATCCCCTTTATGGTAGGGTTGACAAGAGAATCGTAATCAATCACAAAGATTGCTCCCCCTCTCGTCCAGTTCCTCGTAATCCCGGTTGAAAACCACGCCGCCGTCTTTGTATTTTGTCAGCACAAAATGGGTTGCAGTGGAGAGCACACCCTCGATGGGAGCCAAACGCTTGGCCACAAACATGGCGATATCGGACATGGTCTTCCCCGTGACGGTGACCGCCAGGTCAAAGCCGCCGGACATGAGATATACGCTTTCCACTTCAGGAAAATTCATGATCCTGCCAGCTATCTCGTCAAAGCCGGTGTCCTTCTGCGGCGTGACCCGAAGCTCGATAAGGGCCGTGGCCCGCTGGGTCTCCGTGCGCTCCCAGTTTACCAGGGCGTGATAACCACGAATGACCCCTTCCTTTTCATACCGCGCAATGGCCTTTACCACTGCTTCCTCCTCCTCGCCCAGCATAGCCGCCAGCTGCGCGGGCGTAAGCTTTGCCTCGTCCTGCAAAAGCTCCAATACCTGTTCCATTGCCATGTTTCATGCCTGCCTTTCTCTTGTTTACAGTAAAATTTGTGAGAAGCAGAAGCCTTCCGGGAGATAGGGCCGGCCAAAGGGCTTCTGACCCGTCCCGCCGTTTCCGGCTTTGCGTTTTACAACTTTATCAAAATCTCTCTTACCGTTTCTTCCGGAATGGGCGTAGACCATACCCCCGGCGCGAACTCCACCATGCCGCCGATGCCCTTCTGAAGCACGAAGCGAAGCCTGCCGTCTCGTACCTTTTTATCCGTGTAAAGCTTTTTTACCAAAGCTTCCCGGTCGATGTAGTCCGGAATGGCGGTGGGAAGCTTTGCCCGTTCCAGCAGAGCGGCGACCCGCCTCTGCTCGCCTTCCGTCACATAACCAAGCCGGCGGGCCAGTTCCGTCTGGGCTGTAAGGCCGATGGCCACCGCTTCTCCGTGCAGCAGCCGGTAACCGCTGACAGTTTCTATGGCCCTGCCTACGGTGTGCCCCAGGTTGAGGGTCTCCCGCAGGCCGCTTTCCCGCTCGTCCTGCGTCACCACTTCGTATTTTATCCGGCAATTTTCCGCCGCGATATACGTGCAGGCTTCCTCCTCCAGAGAGAGGATGCGCTCCATATTTTCTTCCAGGTATTCAAAAAAGCCGGGGTGGGCCATACAGCTGTGCTTCACGGTTTCCGCCAGCCCGCTGGAAATCTGCCGGGACGGCAGGGTCTTCCAGGCCGCCACATCAATATACACCTTTCGGGGCTGATTGAAAAGCCCGATGAGATTGGTAGCCAGCGGGGTATCCACCGCCGTTTTTCCGCCTACGGAGGCGTCTGCGGCAGCCAGCAGCGTAGTGGCGTAATTGACGAAGGGAACACCTCTGGCAAAAGTTCCCGCCAAAAAGCCCGCCAGATCCGTAACCACACCGCCGCCTACGGCGATGGCGGCGCAGTCCCGGCGGAAACCGCGTTCCAGCAGCTGGTCCTCCAAAGCGGCCTTGGTCTCCCGGGTCTTCTGTGCTTCCCCCGCCGGGAAGCAGAACAGCTCCGCCCGGTATCCCGCAGCTTCCAGAAGCTTTCGTATCCTGTCGCCGTACAGGGGCCTGACCACGCTGTCCGTGATGACAGCCAGGTTTTTTACCCCGCCCAGAAGCCCATTTTTCAAATCTTCCGCCAGCCTTTTTTCCAAATCGAAGCCTATTTCAATGTCATAGCTGTCGTCCACGGTTTTTTTCAGTTCTACGTTAAAAACGCTCATTTCTTCACGACCTTCCTACTCCAAAGGCAGCAGCACCGGCTCCCGCTTGACAAACACGGCGTACTCTGAGAAGCCCGCCTTTCGCAGCAGCTCTATGCCCAGCTCTATCCCCTGGGTCAGGTCTTTGGCGCAGTGGGCGTCGGAGCCCAGGGTCACAAGCCTTCCGCCCAGCTCACGGTACCGGGTAAACAGTTCCAGATCCAGCTGTCCTGTTTCCCCCGGCTTTCCCAGACGGGAAGTGTTCATTTCCAGAGCTTTTTCCTTCTGGATCAGGCTTTTCAGCACCTGATCTGCCTCTTCCCGGTGCGCGGCAAAGCCGGACAGCCCTTCTTTGGCGGGAAGATACCGCAGAGGGTAAGTGATATGCGCAAGGGTATCAAAGCCTCCCCAGCCGATCATTTCCAAAATTTCCCCAAAATATCGGGAAAGCAGGGGCTCCACCCGTTCCGGGCTGTCTTCTCCCAAATGGTAAAAATCCCGCTCGCCCGACACATTGTGGAGAGAACCGATGATAAAATCATAGCTTCGTCCGTTTAAAGCGTCCTCCGCCGCGGAAAGGTCCTGAAGAGGCTGGCCCAGCTCGATCCCCTTCAAAAACCGCAGATCAGGAAAACGCTCTGCACAGTGCTTCATTTCCGTCCATGCCTTTCGCACCACCTTCCGGTAGCCGGATTCATGGCCGGGCGCTTCTTCATATTTATTGCATTCGCAATGGTCGGTGACGGTGTAATAGTATAACCCCCGCTCCACAGCTTTCTCGCACAGGGTCTCCATATCGTCTCTCCCGTCAAAGGAGCAGTTGGAATGTGTATGACAGTCCGATACAAACCGATGCTTCATAATGACCTCCGATTTAGACATTAGACATTTAGATCTTAGTTGTTAGGCAGCTCAGCTCTGCCGATTCATACCGGCCTTTCGCTGATTCCTCATTTCCGCTTTGCGGTGGGCAATCGTGAAGCGGCTTTGCGCTGACACGAGAGTAAGCGGACCGACCGTAATTTTTGCCCTTTCTAAGCATCTAACATCTAAAAACTAAAAACTAACGACTATTGTAAGGCGCGTCCCGCGCCCACTGCTTGGAGAAGCCCGGTGCTTTTGCGAAGCAAAAGAGAGGTCGTGAGACCTCAGGGGTTCTCCATGATGACCGCTTGCGGTCATTATACCATACTTCTTTTCCCCGCGCATCTCTTTTTTTCTTGACAGGGCCTTCAGCGTGTTTCATAATAGAGAAAAGCTCACAAAGGAGGAACATCTGATGGAAAAATCAGAGAAAGCGGTCATCACCGTAATTGGAAAAGACATGGTCGGGATCCTCGCCAGGGTTTCCGCCGTCTGTGCGGAAAAGGGCGTGAACGTATTGGAGGTCACCCAGTCCATTTTGCAGGATATGTTCGTCATGGTCATGCTGGTGGATATCTCCCGGGCGACGGCCAGCGTGGCTGAGCTTTCCTCCCAGTTTGACCTGCTGGGCCGGGAACAGGCTTTGAAGATCCACGTCATGCACGAGGATATATTCAACTCTATGCACAAAATATGAAGCTCTGGGAGAGCTTCATATTTCAGGAGTTTTCCTTCGTTCTTTGAAAAAGAACGATTCCGCTTCGCGGAACCGGAAAACGTCCCTTGATTCTGAGTTCTTTGGAATTCTGTTTTGCTCTTTATTTATATTTACGAAGCTCTGGGAGAGCTTCATATTTCAGGAGTTTTCCTTCGTTCTTTGAAAAAGAACGATTCCGCTTCGCGGAACCGGAAAACGTCCCTTGATTCTGAGTTCTTTGGAATTCTGTTTTGCTCTTTATTTATATTTATGAAGCTCTGGGAGAGCTTCCTATTTCAGGAGTTTTCCTCCGTTCTTTGAAAAAGAACGATCCCGCTTCGCGGAACCGGAAAACGTCCCGCTCCGTTTAATGTTTGACAAAGCTTTTTCCAATGCAACTAATAACTGACGACTAACAACCAGCTAAAAAGGTGGTCTTTTTTTGAATACCAATGAAATTTTGGAAACGATCAACATGATCGATAACGAAAACCTGGACGTGCGCACTATCACCATGGGCATCTCCCTGCTGGACTGCATGGACCCCGACATGGAAAAGGCCTCCCAAAAGGTCTACGACAAGATCTGCCGCTATGCCGAAAACCTGGTGAAAACCGGGGAGGACATTTCCAGTCAGTATGGCATTCCCATTATCAACAAGCGCATTTCCGTCACGCCCATCGCCATGGTGGCTGGGGCGTGCCCGGGCGCTTCCCCGGTGCGCCTTGCCAAGGCTCTGGACAGGGCGGCCCGCACAGTGGGCGTCAATTTCATAGGCGGGTACTCCGCTTTGGTGCAGAAGGGCTTCGGTCCCGGGGACTATGCCCTGATCGAAAGCATTCCGGAGGCCCTTTCCGAGACGGATTTTGTCTGTTCCTCCGTCAACGTGGGCTCCACAAAGGCGGGCATCAACATGAACGCCGTAGAAAAAATGGGCCGGGTGGTCCGGGAAACTGCAGAACGCACCGCGGACCGGGAGTGCATCGGCGCGGCAAAGCTGGTGGTGTTCTGCAACGCTCCGGAGGACAATCCCTTTATGGCAGGCGCTTTCCACGGTCCCGGAGAACCGGACTGCGTGATAAACGTAGGCGTTTCCGGCCCCGGCGTGGTCCGCGCGGCCATCAAAAAATCCGGCGGCGGCTGTACAGTGGACGAGATCGCCGAGCTCATCAAGCGCACGGCCTTTAAGATCACCCGCATGGGACAGCTGGTGGCCCAGGAGGCCTCTCGGCGGCTGTGCGTTCCCTTTGGCATTGTAGACCTTTCCTTGGCCCCCACTCCCGCCATCGGAGACAGCGTGGCCTATATTCTGGAAGGCATGGGCCTGGAGCAGTGCGGCGCTCACGGCACCACGGCGGCCCTAGCCCTCTTGAACGACGCCGTGAAGAAGGGTGGCGTGATGGCCTCCTCCAGCGTGGGCGGGCTTTCCGGCGCCTTTATCCCGGTGA
>CAZXLM010000098.1:0-4916 GCA_964642055.1 uncultured Acutalibacter sp.
GTCATATTTAATCCTCCTCATCGTCTTCCAGAATATCTTCCTGCCCAGGGGGAACGCCTTCGGGGATCACATCAAGAAAATCCCAGAACACGCCGTCAGGGTGCTTCTTCACTTCTTCCAACAGATCATCTTCCACGCCAAAGGCAACAGCATCATCTATCAATCCGTCTACATCTTCCTCGTACACCGTATCTTTTTTCAATCGGTGTTCTTTGATAAACGGTGTCAGTAATTCTTTCAGTTGTGCAACTTTGCTTTTCAAGATTCTCACCTTCTCAAAGTTTCCTTTTCATTAAAATCTGCATACCGCCATACCCGTCCGCCTTTATAGTGTACTCATACTTAGAATCTCGGATTTTACGTTTTTCCCCTTCCTGCAATCCTGGAAACCGGGTGTTCACCAGTCCTGTCAGCCTTGCGTAGGTCTTAGACTTTAACTGTATCGGGCCCAGGTTTCTCTGCGGTGATGGCGCATATTTGGTTTTCTTTATTTTACCACTTGAACCGCCACTTGTAAACCGCCCGTTTTCATCTCTAGGCTGGTCCGGAGCGTAATCCATTGTTAAAGAATCAGCGGCGGTTTCCTCAAAAGGGGCGCTTTCTTCCCCCGCTTCTTCTCCATAGGTCAGACCAGCGAGGGGATCTCTCATGGCCGTTACGTCCTGATAGGTCTTTCCGGCATTGGCCGCAATTTCTTCATCAGTGATAGACCCAAACATTCCCGTTTCTTCCGCCAGGGCTTTCAATTCTCTTTGAGCGGTATCCGCGCCAAAAAGGCCAGCTTGGAAAGTATCTCGGATTGCCTGGGCTTTCTTCAAAGCAATTTCCGCAATCTCCATTGCCGTGGGCGTCCAGAGAGTGGGAAAATTGATGGTCAGCCCTTCCGGGATATTCCCCCATAGAGACATACACAGGATTGGCAGCAGCTTTTCCAGAATAGGACGTAGCTTGCTTTCCCGCAGAGTATCCACATAATCGTAATAATTCCGCAGGTCGCTTTCCCCGGTGGCATTCATACCGGCTGGAGAACGTCCAAACAGCTTTGTAACTGGGATCCTGGACGCACCAGACAAATCAAGGCACATGGAATCATAAACCTCTTGTAAACCTGTAAAGGTATATTGTGTATTGGTAATCTGGTCTCCCTTATTCACAAGCTGCATTCCAAAATTGGATTTCATCACGCTTTGCGCCTGCATCGTATTCCAGAACCTGCGCTGCTGCTCCGTGGAGGTCATGGAAAACAATTGATTCAGGTTTTCCACTTCCATTGTGTCAATATTCGCCCGGAAAGTCAGCGCCGCCATGTTATTGGATACGTTGTCATGCTTGACCACATCGTGATAGAGCGCCTCAACCTCGGATTCTCCCCAATACATTTCCGCTATTTTTTCAAGGAATGGAAGCTCTCGCCCGGTAAATCGAATGATCCGGGAATGATGCACCCGGGCTACGATGCGGCTTTCCTCTCCGTTGATGGTATAGTATTCGGGCAACCCGAAATCGGGGTCTGCCATGTCATTGACCAGACCCATGTCCGGGGTAATTCCGCACCAACGGTCAAAAACATGGATCCCCACGAAAGAGTCGGGAAGAATCGTTTCTAGGTCGAGAGGATCTGCCAGCATATCTTCCTGGCCCCGAATCAGAATCAGCCCGGCAGCACCGCCATATAAACGCCCCCAGCGCAATCCTTCGTTGATCTTCTGCTGAAGCTGGGTTGTGCGCTGCGCTCTTTCAAATTCTGCTCTTTGATCCGGCGTAATCGTCCCGGAAAGGGTAAACCACTCTTTCGTCATATCATCCGGGATAATCCCTACCACATTCTGAACAACCCAGTTGTCCCGATACAGGGAATTCATCAGGGCGTAATTGTCCGTCATGCGGGTGAGTGGATACTCCGTTGCCTCTAAAGGAGACTGTGAACCAAGTCCCAGCCGAAAAAGAGGATTGGAAAAAGCGTCTGCTGTCATAACAGGCGCTTGGAAATTCCCAGAGGGAGTATTTTTTTTTCGTCTGGACATTCAAATTTCCCCTTTATTCAAATCTCCATGAGGGCAAAGAATTCACATAATAGCGGAGAGCGTCCGGGGCGTGGTCTTGTGACTTTACCGGCTTTTCTTCTCCCCGTTCGCTGGCTTTTTCGTCCCATGTATAGGCGCTCATCTCATCTAGAATGCCAGTGCACTGAGTGCATATCTGAATTTCCCTCCGCTTGATAAGCGTGGAAGTTTTACGAATCCCGTCTAATACGTCGTTATTGGCAGCTATGACATACAGTCCCCTGCTTTTGAGTTCTGCAATAAAACTGGCCGCAGACGGGTCAACGATAACAGAACATTCTTTTTCTCCCATAAACTGAATCATATCATCGGCATATTCTTTATCGGTTTTCTGCCGGTGTTCTTTGCGGCTGTCCCATCGGTATTCCCTGTGTACCCTGATTTTTCCCTCGTTGTCGTATATATCCAGAAAAACGCAAGGGTTTGTGGTGCCATAGTCACAAGCGATCGTCCTTTGTGATCCCCACTCCATGTCAACCGGCTTTTCTTCCGGCTGGTATGTGTTTTGAGTATCATCGAACATATCATAGATCACGCCCTCAGACATGACCCACAGGCCTAAAATATATCTTTGATAAAACACGCCTGCATATTGGCTCTTATAGTGCTCTATGGTTTCCTGGCTCAGGCTGGGGTTGTCCTCCATAACAAAATGTAGATGAAAGGCATTGTGTTCCTCGACTTTCTCGATCCATTCTTTTCTGAACCAATGTTCCCGCCCTTCCGGGTTACAGTTAAACCAGCTTTTTGCTCCTTCCACAGAGCAACGGGCAAGTGCCTGGTTTACAAACGATCTAGGCATTAAGGCTACTTCGTCCAGCATAACCCCGGCCAAGGTAACGCCCTGTATCAGAGCATACGAACTTTCGTCTTTGCCGCCGAACAAGTAGAAACGGTTTTCCCTGTTTCCCCGCCTGGCAACGATCATGCTTTCAGATCGGTTATATCGGATTTCAAAATTATCCTTCAAATATTGGATCGACAACAGAGGCGTCACAAGGTTTCTGGTGACTGATCCCACAGACTTTCCGCAATAGGCAAACGCGCAGCCGTTGAAATTTCCCATCGCCCAGAGAAAAAAAGACAGCGACATGATAGAGGTTTTCCCGGACCGGATAGCGCCTTCGCAGATAATCGACCGATATCCCATATAAGGGAATCGCATGATCTGCTTTTGCTTTTCAGAAAGTGCCATGCTGCACCTCTGCTTTCAGTGCCGCTGTAATAGGATCGTCCTCTACCGCGTCCTTGGCTGGAACTTTTAAGGATCCTTCCCCGTACTTCTCGGGCATGCGATGCTTTAGAAGAAATATGGCGGCGGTAACATCTCCGTGCAAAGCTTTATTCACTAAGGCATTTTCAATTGCATAGTCAATGACTTCTTTTCCCTTTTTTATAGCCTCCGAAAACTCCGAATACTGATTTTTCCACTTGTAGTAGGTTGAAAGAGAAATTCCCATGTTATGGGCAATTTGTTCATCGTTCAAACCATCGCCAGCCCAGCCTTGCAAGAGCGTGAGCTTTTCCGGCTCAAGCCATTTCTGATATTTTGCCACACGCTCACTGCCTCCGTTCACAAAATTTCCCACGCAAAACCGCCGCACCCCAAATACCAGAAGTGCGGCGGTCTGTGCAGAAAAGCAGGTTAAAATTTATGGCGAGCCGTCCTCTTAGACTGGCTCTATTTTCATTATAAACGGACAAAACGGACATGACGGACAAAACGGACAAAATTTAAACTTTTTTTGAGAAGCAGCGCTCATAGGTTTTGCGCAAACTCTCAGCAGAGCTCAAAGGGTATTTGAGACGTTTGGAAACCTGCGGCCAAGATGGGCGTTTCCCTATCTTCATCACAGCTCTGCAAATTCGTCTTTCTTTGCTATCTTTCAGCCCTGCCACAAAGTCCTCAATCTCCGCCTTTTGCTTTTTCAGCCCCTCCAGACGGGCATGGAGATCGGGCGGCGTTCCCTGGATCGTGACCGAGTGCTGGGTGTAGGGATATTCCGTGCTGCTTGCAGATACCGTATCGCTCACTCCCCGGCGCAGCTGTTCCGTCAGCTCCTGGATCTCAGCGCACAGGTCAGGATATTGCTCCAACTGATCTTTTGTCATAGGCTGCTCCTTTCTTTTGCTCTTTGCCGGAAGAACTTGAGGTTAATGCTTTCCTCGTGGATCTCTTCCTCCAGCAGCATACATCTTACCCAACTGTAGCCTTCACCACATCTATCACACGAGATATAAACATTGTACGCCATTATTTTTCTTCCTCCTTTTTCGGCGGTTCCGGCAGGGGCTGCCAGTGGGTGACTGTCACTTGCAAAAAAATCTTCCGCATCTGTAGAATCAAGACAACTAAACTGCCATTTCCCGAATACATATTCAGCTACATGAGGGACTCCAAATATACCTTCTGTTCCAAATCTTGCAATTACAAGTACCCAGTCATGTTCAGGTCTTTCCGGCAGCCTGTCCTTTACACTGATCCAGCCGTTGGTCTTCTGATCCCGCAGGGCAATTCGTGCAATTCCAAGAGCAGCGCTGATTATTCCAAGTTCTTCGGGGGAGAATGCTTCATCTGGGTCGTGTCTATACACCGTATTCCTTGCCTTTTCAACGATCTCAATGTTGGTCATACTCAACACTCCTTTCAAATCGCAATTTTAGCTGTGCTGGATAAAGATCGACCTCAGGCCGACGTTTACCCGTCCAGCGCAAACCGCCAGCTTGTCCCACACAACGCCAGCCTGCAGCCTTGAGGCTCGTTCCCGGCTCCGTATCCAGTGTGTAGGTGACAAGCCGCTTATAGCCCATAGCCCGTGCCGCTCTCCACGCCGCTGCATACAGCATGGAGCA
>CAZXLM010000099.1:0-4882 GCA_964642055.1 uncultured Acutalibacter sp.
GGCCGGTTTTTCCGTGGAGTATGTCCGATTTCAAACCGGGCGAAGGAATTTGAAAGATTCGGAACCGCCGGGAGTCTCCCGGCAGGCCAAAATTATGTCTTTCAAAGGATGTTATGGGTTTTTCCCGGCCCCGGAATCCGTGCGCGGATTTCGGTTTTTTGATGCCCAAGGGTGAAACACCCGGAACAGTGTTAAAAACATTCGGCGTTCAAAAAAGCTGCAGAAACCCAGCCCGCCAACCAATTTCCATACAGGAGGCGACTTTATGGCAGTCAAGGAAAAAATCAGGATCAGGATCAAGGGATACGATCATCAGCTGGTGGATCAGTCCGCCGAGAAGATCGTCGCTACCGCAAAGCGCACGGGCGCACGGGTGTCAGGCCCTGTCCCGCTGCCCACCGAAAGGCAGATCATCACGATTCTGCGGGCCGTCCACAAATATAAGGACAGCCGCGAGCAGTTTGAGATGCGCACCCACAAGAGACTGATCGACATTCTCAGGCCCTCTAACAAGACCGTAGAGGCTTTGATGGGCCTGGAACTCCCTGCCGGCGTTGAGGTCGAGATCAAGCTGTAAACCCCAACCAAACGGACAGAGGGTCAAGTTGGGAAAGCCCAACCAATAACCTGTTTAGGAGGAAAAAAGCATGAAAAAAGGAATCATCGGCAAGAAGATCGGCATGACGCAGATCTTCGACGAGAAGGGGAAGGTCATCCCCGTTACCGTGATCGAGGCCGGCCCCTGCGTGGTAACGCAGAAGAAGACCGCCGAGAACGACGGTTATGAAGCCGTGCAGATCGGCTTCGGAGACCAGAAGCCCCAACGCCTGACAAAGCCCCTCAAGGGCCACTTCGACAAAGGCGGAGCGGCTCCCAAGAAGACGCTGCGGGAGCTTCGCCTGGACGACATCAGCGGCCTGAACGTGGGCGATCTTATTAAGGCCGACGTCTTTGAGGCCGGCGAACGGGTGGACGTGACCGGCGTCAGCAAGGGCAAAGGCTATCAGGGCGTTATCAAGCGCTGGAACTTCCACCGGCTGAAGGAATCTCACGGCACCGGCCCTGTGGCCCGCCACGCCGGTTCTCTGGGCGCCATTTCCGACCCCTCCCGCGTATTTCCGGGACACAAGGCGGCCGGCCATATGGGCGCCGAGACAGTTACAGTCCAGAATCTCACTGTTGCAAAGGTTGACGCGGAAAACAACCTGATCGCCATCAAGGGAGCCGTTCCCGGCGCCAACGGCGGCATCGTGGTCATCCGCGACAGCGTGAAAGCGTAAGGGAAGGAGGAAACAGAATGCCTACAGTAGCAGTTTTGAACATGCAGGGCAAGGAAGTCGGCAAGCAGGAGCTTTCCGAGGCCGTTTTCGGCATTGAGCCCAACGTTTCTGTGATGAACGACATGGTAAAGAATTACCTTGCCAACCAGCGTCAGGGCACTCAGTCCGCTTTGACCCGCGCTGAAGTCTCCGGCGGAGGCAAGAAGCCGTGGCGCCAGAAGGGCACGGGCCGCGCCCGCCAGGGCAGCACCCGCGCTCCGCAGTGGACTCACGGCGGCATCGTCTTTGCGCCGAAGCCCAGGGATTACAGCTATTCCCTGAACAAGAAGGTCAGGCGTCTGGCAATGAAGTCCGCCCTTTCTTCCAAAGTGCGCGACGGCGAGATGGTCGTGATCGATCAGATCTCCACGGACGATTATAAGACCAAGATCATCGCCGAGATGCTGAGGGCGGTCGGCAGCGAAAAGAAAGCCCTCATCGTTCTTGAAACGGTGGACGCAAAGGTCATCGCTTCCGCCCGGAACATTCCCGGCGTGAAGACCGCACAGGTCAATACCCTGAATGTCTACGATATCCTCAACGCCGATAAGTTTATCGTCGTCAAGGATGCAGTGGCCAAAATCGAGGAGGTGTATGCATAATGGCAGCACAGGACATCATTATCCGCCCGGTCATCACGGAAAAGACGATGGACGGAAACAGCCTGAAGAAGTACACCTTTGAGGTGGCGAAGGATTCCACCAAGATCGACATTAAGAGAGCTGTGGAAGAGCTCTTTGGCGTAAAGGTCAGCAAGGTGAACACCCTCCATGTCAGGGGCCAGCTGCGCCGCCAGGGCAGGAACGAAGGCTACACAAGAAGCTGGAAGAAAGCCGTCGTCACACTGACCGAAGACAGCAAGACCATCGAATTCTTTGAATCTATGGTTTAACTAGTATTTAGACGCTAGTTGTTAGTTGTTTAGATAAAAAGATTTCAAAACTGACAAGGATTCAGCGCACGAATGGGAGAAAGCCAAACTCCCGCAAAGCGAAATAGGAGAGTGAAAACCACATGGCAATCAAGAATTACAAGCCGACTACCGCGGCAAGGCGCAATATGTCCGTTACGGACTATCTGGGCCTTTCCAAAAACGGTCCGGAGAAGAGTCTTCTGGCTCCTCTGGATAAGAACGCGGGCCGCAACAGCTACGGCAGGATCACCGTCCGCCATCGCGGCGGCGGCAACCGAAAGAAATACCGCATTATCGATTTCAAGCGTCAGAAGCACGATGTGGAAGCAACGGTCCTGAGTATTGAGTACGATCCCAACCGTTCCGCATTCATTGCTCTGGTCCAGTATGAAGACGGCGAAAAGAGATATATCCTGGCTCCCAACGGCCTGAAGGCCGGGGACAAGGTGGTTTCCGGCGAGACCGCCGACATCAAGCCCGGCAACGCCCTTCCGCTGAAGAATATTCCCGTGGGCACCTTTATCCACAACGTGGAACTGTATCCCGGCAAGGGCGCCCAGCTGGCCAGGGCCGCCGGCATCATGGCCCAGCTGATGGCCAAGGAAAACGGCATGGCGCTGCTGCGTCTGCCTTCCGGAGAGCTCCGCAATGTGCCGGAGACCTGTATGGCTTCCATCGGCCAGGTGAGCAATATCGACCATGAAAATGTGAAGATCGGCAAGGCCGGACGCAAGCGCCATATGGGCTGGAGGCCCACGGTCCGCGGCTCTGTCATGAACCCCAACGACCACCCCCACGGCGGCGGCGAGGGCAAGAGCCCTGTAGGCCGTCCCGGCCCTGTTACCCCCTGGGGTAAGCCTGCGCTGGGCTATAAGACCCGCAAGACACACAGCCGCAGCGATAAGTTCATTGTGCGGCGCAGAAACGCAAAGTAAGCATACGGGCGTAGAAAGGAGTAAAAGACACTATGAGCAGAAGTCTGAAAAAGGGACCTTTTGTACAGCCCGTGCTGCTGAAAAGGATCCAGGCTATGAACGAGGCCGGTGAAAAGAAGATCGTCAAGACCTGGAGCAGAGCCTCCATGATCTTCCCGGATTTTGTCGGCCACACCATCGCCGTCCATGACGGGCGCAAGCATGTTCCGGTGTACATCACCGAAGACATGGTTGGGCATAAGCTGGGCGAGTTCGCCCCCACGCGCACCTTCAAGGGCCATGCCGGCGCGAAGACGACCAAGTAAAGAAAGGAGAGCAGATAAATCATGGAAGCGAAAGCAACACTGAACTATACCCGTATCTCTCCCCGCAAGGTCGAAATCGTGCTCGATCTTATCCGGAACAAGCCGGTAGACCTTGCCGCCGCTATTTTGAAGCACACGCCCAAGGCTGCCTGCGAGGATTTAGAGAAGCTTCTCAAGTCCGCTGTGGCAAATGCTGAGAACAATTTCAACATGGACAGAAACAGCCTTTACGTCTCCCAGTGCTATGTGACCCCCGGCCCCATCCTCAAGAGGATTCGGCCCAGCGCCCATGGCAGAGCGTTCCGGGTGTTGAAGAGAACTTCCCACATCACCATTGTGGTGAAGGAAAAAGAGTAAGCGGTAAGGAGGCAAATTATGGGTCAAAAAGTGAATCCCCACGGTCTCCGTGTGGGTGTTATCAAAGACTGGGATTCCCGCTGGTTTGCGAAGGATAACGAGTTCGGCGACACGCTCGTACAGGACTACAATCTCCGCAAGATGCTGAAAAAGCAGCTTTATGCCGCAGGCATTCCGAAAATTGAGATCGAAAGGGACGCATCTAAGGTGCGTATCCATATCCACTGCGCCAAGCCCGGCCTGGTCATCGGCAAGGGCGGCGCCGAGATCGAGAAGCTTCGCCTTCAGTGCGAAAAAATGCTTCAGAAGCCTGTTGTGATCAATATTGTAGAGGTCCGCCAGCCCGATCTGAACGCGCAGCTGGTGGCCGAGAACATCGCTTCTCAGCTGGAGCGCCGTATCGCGTTCCGCCGGGCCATGAAGGGCTGCATCGGCCGCAGCATGCGCCTGGGCGCCAAGGGGATCAAAACCAAGGTGTCCGGCCGTTTGAACGGCGCTGAGATCGCCCGCAGCGAGGAATACCATGACGGTACGATCCCCCTGCAGACGCTGCGCGCCGACATTGACTATGGTTTTGCAGAGGCCGCTACCACCTATGGCCGCATCGGCGTAAAGGTATGGCTCTACAAAGGCGAGGTTTTGAACGACAACCGCGGCAGCCGTGAGGACCGTGACAACCGCGAGAACCGCGGCAGGCGCGATGACAGAAGGGACCGTCAGGAACGCCGTCCCGCAGGAAACAGGGAAGGAGGCCGCAGATAATGTTACTTCCTAAGCGCGTAAAATACCGCAGGGTGCAGAGAGGCCGCATGAAGGGCAAGGCCCTGCGCGGCAACAAGGTCACATACGGTGATTATGGCCTTCAGGCTCTGGAGCCCGCGTGGATCACCTCTAACCAGATCGAGGCCGCCCGTGTGGCCATGACTCGTTACTGCAAGCGTTTCGGTAAGGTCTGGATCAAGATTTTCCCCGATAAGCCTGTAACGCAGAAGCCCGCAGAAACCCGAATGGGTTCCGGTAAAGGCTCTCCCGAGTACTGGGTGGCAGTGGTCA
>CAZXLM010000100.1:0-4706 GCA_964642055.1 uncultured Acutalibacter sp.
AAAAATCGCGGCGAAATACATGCTTTACGCTTCCTTTGCCAGCGTGCTGGGCTGCATCGTTGGGCTTTTGGTAGGTCTGCGGCTGTTCCCCTACGTCATCATTACGGCCTACAATATCATGTACGACATACCAAGGGCCCTCACGCCCTTTAACCTCCCCTATTCCCTATTTGCTTCCGCAGCGGCGGTGGCCTGCACGCTGCTTGCCACTCTCAGCGCCTGCTGGGCGGAACTGCGGGAGGTACCGGCCCGGCTGATGCTGCCCAAGGCTCCCAAGGCCGGAAAGCGCGTGTTCCTGGAATACATCACGCCTCTTTGGAAGCGTCTGAAATTCACCCAGAAGGTGACGGCCCGAAACCTTATCCGCTACAAAAAGCGCTTTTTCATGACGGTGGTCGGCATCGCCGGCTGCACAGCCCTGCTGGTGGTGGGCTTCGGCCTGCGGGATTCCGTATTCCACATCGTCTCCTGGCAGTATGACGAACTGAATCAATACGAACTGATGATAGCCCTCAAGGACGAAAGCGCTTTGGAAGGCAGAGACCTGCAGTCCATCTTGAACGACGGGACGGAGATCGCCGGCTATCTGCCGGTCTTGCAGGACAGCGGTAAGGCGGTCCCTCAAAAAGGTGATCCTGCGGACGCCGTGACCATCACCGTGCCCTCCGACGTGTCCGCCATGCCGGATTACTTCCGGTTCCGGCACAGGACCAGCGACGAGCCCGTCCGGTACGATGAGAGCGCGGTGGTCATTACGGAAAAGCTGGCGGAACGGCAGCACCTGAAAATTGGAGACACCCTGACAGTGGAAAATCAGAACGGGAAGGAAGGCTCCTTCGTCGTTACGGATATCTGTGAAAACTACGCCGGGCACTATCTCTACGTTTCCGCCGACGCCTACGAAAAGGCTTTCGGGGAGTCTGCGGAAATGAACATGCTTCTCTGCAAAATGGCCGAGAACTGGGACGCAGCCAATGGGGACCGCCTTTCCACCAGGCTTCTGGAATGCCGGGACGTGGCTGCGGCCCGTTTTACCTCTGAGCTTTCCGAAAGCTTTGGAAACAGCATTCAAAGCATCAATTCCGTCATTGTGGTGATCATCATCTGCGCCGGGGCCCTGGCTTTCGTGGTGCTTTACAACCTGAACAACATCAACATCAGCGAACGGGAAAAGGAACTTGCCACCATCAAAGTGCTGGGCTTCTATGACGGCGAGGTGTCTGCTTACATTTTCCGGGAAACCGCCGCGCTCACGCTGATCGGCGCCGCCGCCGGGCTGGTGCTGGGCATGTTTCTGCACGGGTTCGTCATCAGGACGGCGGAGATCGACGTGGTGATGTTTGGCCGCACGGTATTCCCCATGAGCTATGTGTATTCCGCCCTGCTTACCGTGGGGTTCAGCCTGCTGGTAAATCTCGTCATGCATTGGAAACTGAAAAAAATCAGCATGGTGGAAAGCATGAAAGCGCCAGAATAGCCATACAGGAGGAATGGCAGATGAAACACCTGATTGTAGCCGGCGTGCCCAGGGCTGGAAAAAGCACGCTTTCCAGACGAATCGCAAAAGAATTCGGCTGGCAGCACGTCAGCATGGATTCCATTATTGCCGGGTTCGAACAGTGCTTCCCGGAAACCGGGGTGGATACCGGGATAGCGGTCAACGCAGGGAAATCCTCCATGGAGATCCTTCGTATTATCAGCGGGAAAATGGCCCCTTTTCTCCGGGCCATGACAAGCGAAGATGAATACGACCGGGAAAACGGGCCTATGGTCATCGACATGTACCAGCTTCTACCGGAAGATTATGTAAACTCTATCGATCCCAAACGCTGTGATATCCTCTATCTCGTTACCGGCGACGTCACGCCGGAGGAGCGGTTTGTCATTCAGAAGAAATACGATACTCCAAAGGATTACACCTATTATCAAACGGAGAGGGAACTGCGGGAAGGCGCGGTTTATCTGGTGGAACAGAGCCGCCTGATCAAAGAACAGTGTGAACGGTACGGCCTTCCCTGCTTTGAGACCGCCCGCTGCCGGGAAAAGGTTTTCGAGACGATCTTTTCCCGATTGAAGCGGGAACGGGCACAATATGAAAATGGGACCTGACCCTGCCCTTCCCTTCTCTAACGACCGGCAACTTACAATTAAATCCTATCTGGGCGGGCTGCATTCGCAAAGTTATGCTTGCAAACAGCGGCGTTTTGGTATACAATATTTGGTAGAAGTTCGTGAATTTTTTCACTATTGATATTTCTTGAAGAAGGAGTGCACTGAAATGAACTATCTCAACAAAAAGACCGTTGAAGACATCGATGTTGCCGGCAAGCGGGTCTTGGTCCGCTGCGACTTCAACGTACCTATGAAGGACGGCGTCATCACCGACACCAAGCGCATCGTGGGGGCGCTTCCCACCGTGAAGTATCTTGCCGACCACGGCGCAAGGGTGATCCTCTGCTCCCATATGGGCCGTCCCCACAACATTTTCAACGAAAAGGTAAAGCTGGACAAGAAGGAAGCCAAGAAGATCGCCGAGCTGCCGGAGGCCGAGCAGGCCGCCGCCACCGAAAAGGCGCTGGAAGCCGCCAAGGGCGATGTGAAGAAATTCTCCCTGGCCCCCGTTGCCGCAGAGCTTGGAAAACTTCTGGGCAAGCAGATCGTTATGGCTGCCGATGTGGTGGGCCCCGACGCCCAGGCCAAGGCTGCCGCGCTGAAGGACGGCGATGTGATGATCCTGGAAAACGTCCGTTTCCACGCCGAGGAAACAAAGAACGATCCCGAGTTCGCCAAGGCCCTGGCTTCCATGGCTGAAATTTATGTCAACGACGCGTTCGGTACCGCTCACCGCGCCCATGCCTCCACCGAAGGCGTGTCCCACTATCTTCCCGCTGTGTGCGGCTATCTGATCCAAAAGGAGATCACCGTTATGGGCGGCGCGCTCACCGATCCCAAGCGTCCCTTCGTGGCCATTCTGGGCGGCGCGAAGGTCTCCGACAAGATCGGCGTCATTGAAAACCTGCTGGGCAAGGTAGATACCCTGATCATCGGCGGCGGCATGGCCTACACTTTCCTGAAGGCCATGGGCCATCCCATTGGCACCTCTCTCTGCGAGGAAGACAAGCTGGAGCTGGCTAAGGCCACCATGGAAAAGGCGGAAAAGAACGGCGTAAAGTTCCTGCTGCCAGTGGATAACAAAGTAGGTAAGGAGTACGACGCCAACACCGAAGCGAAGGTCGTTCCTTCTGACAATCTTCCCGACGGCTGGATGGGCCTGGATATCGGCCCCAAAACCATTGAGCTGTTCTCCAACGCCATCAAGGGCGCCGGCACCGTGGTATGGAACGGCCCCATGGGCGTTTCCGAATGGGAGAATTTCGCGGCGGGCACCATCGGCGTTGCCAAGGCCGTGGCTGAAAGCGGCGCGATCTCCATCATTGGCGGCGGCGATTCCGCTGCGGCCGTGGAAAAGTTGGGCTTTGCCGACAAGATGACCCACATCTCCACCGGCGGCGGCGCTTCTCTGGAATTCCTGGAGGGCCTGGAACTGCCCGGCATTGCATGCTTGAACGAAAAGTAAGCAGCGTACCGCTGCACCCAAGTCGCGCCAGAGCAAGAGATGCTTTTATCATTTCGTGCGCGCTTAAGGTTTGACCTGATTTTGCAGGAGCGCACACTGTAAATAGTGTGCGCTCCTGCGCACAACGCAAATGGCGTGTGCTCCTTTATCATTTATGAATTTACAGAAAGGAATGGAACCACATGAACAAAGCACTGAGAAAGGCCGTTATTGCCGGCAACTGGAAAATGAACAAGACCCCTGCGGAGGCGAAGGAGCTGATCGCAGCCATTGCGCCGCTGGTAAAGGACGCAGGCTGCGAGGTCGTGGCCTGCACCCCCTATGTAGATCTTGCCTCCGCGCAGGAAGCGGCTGAAGGGACTAATATCAAGATCGGCGCGGAAAACTGCCACTGGGAAAAGAGCGGCGCTTTCACCGGAGAGATTTCCGCCCAGATGCTCACCTCCATGGGCGTAAACATCGTCATCATCGGCCACAGCGAACGCCGTCAGTATTTTGGCGAGACTGACGTGACCGTGCAGAAGCGGGTGCGCGCCGCGCTGGACGCCGGCATGACCGTGATCCTCTGCGTGGGCGAAACCCTGGAGCAGCGCGAACAGGGCATCACCGGCGAACTCGTGGCCATGCAGACAAAAATCGCTCTGCTGGGCGTGACCGAAGAGGAACTCAAGCGCATCATCATCGCCTATGAGCCCGTGTGGGCCATCGGCACCGGCAAGACCGCCACTGCCCAGCAGGCAAACGAAGTCTGCCACACGATCCGCGAGGTCATCGGCGAGCTGTACGGCAAGGCTGCCGCCGACGGCATCACCATTCAGTACGGCGGCTCCATGAACGCCGCAAACGCCGCGGAGCTTCTCGCCCAGCCCGACGTGGACGGCGGCCTGATCGGCGGCGCTTCCTTAAAGCCCAACGACTTTGCCGCCATTGTGGAAGCGGCCACCAAAGGCTGATCGAGGAGAGATACCGCTATGAAAAAACCTTTAGTCTTGATGATTTTAGACGGCTTCGGCATTGCCCCCGATGAGGGCAACGCCATTGTGGCCGCCAAAACGCCCAACCTGGACCGGATTTTGAAGGAAAACCCGGTGACAAAGATCGGGGCCTCCGGCATGGACGTGGGCCTGCC
>CAZXLM010000101.1:0-4667 GCA_964642055.1 uncultured Acutalibacter sp.
TCAGACTGTTCCACACATCGCTGTTGCCTTCTGTCAGCTGCAGCGGGTTCTGGTTATCAGGATTCTCCGGATCGTAATCAGTATACAACGAAACGCGGGCAAATGCAACCTTTTTATTTGGTTCTTCGTTCAGGATAGTTTTTCCAGTAACCGTACCCGCGATGTCGAATTCGGCCTTGAGGCGGTAGAATGTGCCTGCTGCGGGAACTGCCGCAAGCTCGTCGGCATAGGTCCCGGCGGCCACATCGTCCCAGCCGCTCTCGCTGCCGTATGCAGCGTCTGCGTCCGCCGCTCCCGTCTTCTTCTGCAGCACCCACTTGACGTAGGTCTTCTGCTCAGGAGTATCTCCCGTGGTCGTGCCCGTCTCCGTTGCAAGCTTGATCGTCTCCGTGGTCCCGTCGCTCAGCAGTACGTCCGCGGCCTCTTTGATACCGGCAAGGTACCCTTCATGGTCCGCGTCGCCTGTCAGCTCTCCGTCTGACAGCACAGCGCCCGCTGTCATGTGCAGCGCCGTTACCTGCTTGCTCTCTGCGATATTTACCGCCAGAACAGACTGAGCATACGTTACGATCACGGGGTCGGACCATTCCCTCTGAGCTCCGCCCTGCTTATCGCTGAACCGGACTTCAATGGAGCCGCCGCTGATGTTCAGACCTTGGAAATTGCAATTTGTAATAGGCCCTGCCAGAGGATCCCTGGGTGTTCCGTCTTGGTTGATAAGATTCCCATCTTTGTCGGTAATCACATCAGTACCGATGGTCTCCGCGTTGATCACCAGCTTGCTGTTTTCAAACACGGCAGGAGTTGTGTGACAGAAATTGTGGGTATTTCCATCGTTATCAACATACACGAGCCAGACTTTCAACGTATCGGGGTCAACATTGGTGGCGGGAGTGCCGTCATCACCCAGTACGTCAATATAGATGGTATCATTGGTCGGATCGCCGTCCAGAATCTGATGATCTTTATCTGAGGGATCATCGCTTCCCGCAGGCTTGCCGCCATTGATCACGATATGGTTCGGATCAGGCACAGGAGTGATGGGCTGTGAATTATCCGTGGTGTCATCGTCCGCAAGCAGGCTCAGCGTCACAGCATTTGTGATGTTGTAATCCGCCTGAGGAGCTACCGTTGTACCGTCTACCACAACCGGCGTGGTGAGGACGTCTGCCGCTTCAACGCCGTTATTGCCGCTGACAAGCAGCGTCTTGTTCTGCACATCGCTGTCTGCATATTTTGCTTTCAGGTCTACATCTGTCTTTCCGGCGGCCGGCGGAACAGTGAACATACCCTCTGCAATGTCAGCGCCGGTATCTGCGGAGATCCAGTCCCAGGAAGCCGTTCCGGCCTTTGTAAGCTGTACGACCTCGGTCTCGCCGGCCTTGGGCACATAGCCGCTTTCGTTGGCCGTCAGGTGGACCGCCTGGGTGGTCAGCTGCTTGGGCAGGTACTTTGTAACATTTGCTACAATATCGTCTGTAGAAACATCAGAATACCGGATCTTCAGGCTGACCGGGCGGATATCGCTGTTGCCCCACAGAACGTAGGGTTCAACGTCGTAAGTCTTGCTCACCGGGTCAGAAGCGGCCAAAGAAGCCGTGCTGACGGTATAATAGAGGCTTCCGCCCAGGGAATCCAGCAAGCCGTTCAGGCTCAGGTTTTTGCCCTGGTCCAGCATATCGGCGGTAAGCGTTACCGGCGTTCCGGAGCCGTCCAGAGCAACGGTGGCGATATGGTCCGCGCTGGTCTCGTCATACCGGGTGTAGACATCTACCACCAGGCCAAGAGAGGCCCATTCGGTCTTGTTGGCGATGGTGATCACATCGTCCTGAGGATAGGGTTTGTTGGTAATGTCCGTATCGGCGTCACCGATAATGTCAGAGGGCTTGGGGGTCTGGGTATCATCGTACTTGCCCTCAACTACCTTAGCCTTCTGGGTGATGGTTGCCGCATTCCAGTCATAAATGCCGGGGTCCTGACAAAGAGTGACACCATCTATGGCGGCGGGGATCGTGACGGCCCCTGTGTTCAACGTGATGGTTTCGTAATCTTCAAAGCCCTGACTATCGCCGGTCCAGTATGTATCAGCATATACATCGTTTGCCGCACTGCCTACCAGCGGCCTGGTGTAGGTAGCAGACGGGTCTGCAATATAAGCCCCTTCCAAACTGGAATCGGGATTGGGAATACGGTAGCCATATTGCAGCATGGGGCCGGTCACGCTGGGCATGCCCTTCATTTTTGCCAGGACGTCAGTCAGCGTATAGCCATCGGCCAGGTCGCCCTTTTCGACCTTTACCTCTGCGGGTGTAGGAGTCGTTACGCCCAGCAAAACGTACTCTTCCTGGATCATCTCAACTTCATAGTCATCGGAAGGAGCGCCGCCGGGAGACAGGCTGTCAATACACAGGTCCAGCTTTGCAGTGGCATCGCGGGCAGTCTGGGTAAACTTAATGGTATAGGTATAAGTCGCGCCTACCCGCGCTCCCGTAACACTGCTTCCAAGAGCACTGTTCAAAATTGCATCTGTATCTCTGTCTTTGAGATAGATGACGACCTGATCATTCGGGTCAGTACTGGTGATCTTTTCATAAAGCTCTCCAGCCTCGTCACCTGTGATGGTAACGGTGTCCTGAAGGCCCAGAGGCTTATTTTCTGTTACCTTGATTTTCAGATTAGTTCCACTGAGCTCTACCTTGTCCAGAACGCTGGCACGGGCAGTGGCCGTATACGCCGGCACATTGGTATAGCCCGCCGGTATACTGGCGTCAAGCGTGCCGCCTCTCAGCGTTTGCAGTTCCGTAGCGTTCGGCAGCCGGTACGAGACCTCAAATACATCGTTCAATGTATTGGGTGCGGCTGCGCTGGCGTTTTTCAATTTACTTTCAGCGTCAGTAATCGCTGTGCCGCTTGCATCTTCTCCGGTTACAGTCAAAACGCCGGTTTCTTTGATCCAATTACTGATCTCATTGGCGGTCAGGGTAATGGTAGTCTGCTTGATACTGCCATCGTCCTGCTTCGGTCCTACCACCTTGAAGGCAACATCGCCGATCCGGCTCATCAAAGAGTCCAGATTTTCATCGGTTTCAATGGCATAATCACGGCTGCTGTAGTTTTCCTTATTGATATCCACGCTGCTGGCAACTACCGCTCCGTCCTCCAGAACGCTGATTTCCACACAGCCGCTCTCAGTTCCACCCTGGTTCTGATAGCTCAGCCATACTTTGGAATAAGTGGCCCAGTCAGCGGGCTTGTTATTATTGCCATTAAGGTCGTTTATCGGCATTGTATCCAGCGTGCCGACTGGAGTGTTGTCGTAGTTTTTGCCGGTACGGCTTGTGATCAGGGCAGCCTTATCTGCCGCTTTGTAAAGCCTGATCGTATCATTGGCGCCCATATATTTCCAGGTATCGCCCAAAACGGACAGATCCGCCGCGGTGATAGTATCGCCGGTTTTTGTAATCGTCAGGTAGTAATCCACAGGATTGGGGAGCACCTGTACATAGATGACCGCACCGTAGCCGCCCGCAGGAACAGGGCTGGTGCTCTCATAATATTCGGTAGGCTGTTCGTAAGTATTTCCTTCCGCGTCCGTCTGGTCCAGGAAGGGATTGCGAATCGCCAGCAGGCCGTGCTTTATAAAGACGCCCTCCGTGTTCACACCGTCCTGGGTAAGGCCGCCATCTGCCCCGTTATAAAGTTTAGGACTCTTCCAGGTAACAGCCAGGGGGGCCAGCACCGTATCCTTGTCCGCTTTTGCGGGAGAGCTTTCCACAGGCGCATCTGCGGAAGCGCGGAAATTGAAGCCTGTATCGTTCAGCTTGTTCAGGAGGTCTTCCATGGTCTCGCCCAGAGTAAGCTCGAAGGGGTTGGTCTCGGAACCCAGAGCGCCTTCGCCGAAAATGGGCGCGTCGCCATCATAATAGAGAGGATCTTCCGCCTGTATCGCAATAGGACCTACAGGAGTGCTAGGAACTTTCGGGTCCTCGCCCGCAGCTTCATCAACATTTTGCAGACGGGCAATAAAGACCTTGTCCTCGCCCTTCAGATAGCCCCAGCCATCACTCTTGGAAGGGTCGGCGGTATCGTCAACAAGGCGCATGATCCTGTTGCCGACATTGCCGGGCGTTGTCGTATCGACTGCATAAGTATCGCCGGTTTTTGTGAGGAAGTTGCCGCTCGCGCCTTCCGTCAGGGTTGTCCGGCCCAGCTCTTCGCCGGCTTCATATACCTGTTCGCCGTCTTCATTCGTTACCGGGTTCCCGGATTCGTCTGTCTTTTCCACGGCGGAATAGACCACCAGCGTATCGCCGATGTCGAAGCCGGTGTTACCGTTATCGGTACCGTCTTCTACTTCCGGGAATGTGATGGTATCGTTGTGATTCGTGGCTGAATCGCCGCCGGAAACCGTGATGTAAGGAAGGTTTTTCCGGTTGTCAATCTTGCCCGCGTAATCGTCCGCAGTGCCCCGCGGGGGATCGGAGATGCTGACAACTTCAATCCAAATAGGCTCAGATTCAATATTGGGAGTATTCTTTAATGTAGATACCTCGCCTTGCGCGTTACCTATCGTAGCACCCGTTGTCTCAACACGGCTGGAAAGGTAATTCAAAGAGCCCAATGCGGTGTATGCATTGGTGTTTACATTTGTTATGTCGCCTTTGTTA
>CAZXLM010000102.1:0-4451 GCA_964642055.1 uncultured Acutalibacter sp.
GTAAAGGTCCATTCCGGCGAGGTGGGGAACCAGAACTTTATCCGTCCGGACTTTATGAAGCCCATGGTGGATAAGGTGGGCGGCACCATCGTGGAGTGCAACACCGCTTATGAAGGAAAGCGGAACACCACCAAAGAGCATTGGGAAACCATGAAGCTCCACGGCTGGACGGATATCGCCCCGGTGGATATCCTGGACGAGGACGGAGATTTGGAGCTGGAGGTTCACGGCGGCAAGCGCATTTCCAAAAATTACGTGGGCACCCATATGAAAAATTATGATTCCATGCTGGTGCTGTCTCACTTCAAGGGCCACCCCATGGGCGGCTTCGGCGGCGCGCTGAAAAACATTTCCATCGGCCTGGGCTCGGCTTACGGCAAGGCTTATATCCATGGAGCCGGAAAACCCGAAGAGCTGTGGACGGCGGATCACGATTCCTTCCTGGAATCCATGGCCGACGCCGCCAAGACCATTGTGGAGTATTATAAAGGGAAAATCGCCTTTATCAACATTATGAAAAATATGTCCGTGGACTGCGACTGCTGCGCGGTAGCCGAGGACCCGGCCATCGGAGATATCGGCATTCTGGCTTCCCTGGATCCGGTGGCTTTGGATCAGGCCTGCCTGGATCAGGTGTATGCCTGCGACGACCCCGGCAAGCCCCATCTGCTGGAGCGCATTGAGTCCCGCAACGGCGTACACACCGTGGAAGCGGCGGCGGAGATCGGCGTCGGCGTCCGGGAATACGAGCTGATCGAGCTGTAAGGTTTTCTCGAAGCACAAAAGAGCTCCCCGTGCGGGGAGCTCTTTTTGTCCTTTTTGACGGCCCAAATGAGTTTATAGCTGCTGGTTGTTAGAAAGAGCTCTTGACCTCAGGCTCTCCCTTAACTTTTTGAGGGAAGCCGGCAGTCAAAGGCTGACTGAGGGGTTGTAAGGCCGCAGGTTTCCTGCTGCTTTCCGATGTGCAAATAACCCCCTTTCCCCTTACGCAGAGGAGACTGTCCGGCGCCTTATAAACGATAATTTGGCAGCGGCCCGGGAAAAACTTTAACCGTCCTTCCTGATCTCAAATTCCTCGCCGTAGATGGTTTCTTTCCGCACTACTCTGTATTCATAGCCGGGAAAATCTTTTCGCACGGAAATAGTATTGAGGCAGTCATAGCCCAGCTTTCTATAAAGGCGGATCGCCCCTTCGTTCCGGGCGGCTGCTTCGATGTACATGCTTTGGGAATACTCTTTTACGATCTCTTCCGCAAGACGCACCGCCTCGCTGCCGATCCCCTGCTTCTGGCAGGCGGGAAGCACGAACAGATCTTCCAGCCAATCTATTTTCCCGCCCCGGCTGCCAAGGTGCAAAAATCCCACGGGTTCGCCGTTCCGGCAGATAAAATAAAACTTATGGCCCTGGGAAGTCCAGACAGAGAGATCGTCCTTTGCTTCCTCCGGCTGCATATCGTACCCGTTGTGCGCTTTCCAGAAAGCCTGGATCAGAGAGATCGCCTGTACCTGTTCTCCCTGGTAGGGCGCTAATTTCACCATATCGAACACTCCTTTTTGACCGAAAAAACGCCGGGTTTTCAAAGGGTCAGGCCGTATAAGGAAGGATTTGGTTTTGCCGATCCCTTAATGAGCCAGCAGAAAAGAGCCCTGTGTTTCAAAACACAGAGCGCTTTTTTGAAATTTTCACCAACAAAACTGCTTGCACCGAAAAAGAGGAGAGCTTGTGATGATTGCAAGGCGCGGCGGCGAAGGCATACTTTCCGTATGGCAAGCCGTCGCAACACAGCAAGCACGCAAGGGCTTCCTTTTTCGGCAATACTGCTTTGTGAGGACTGGCCCAATGCCCGGCGTTTTCTTTCATTCCATGGTATTATGCACGAAACACTTTTTCGGCGGACTCCGTTTCAAACTGCTTGTTGTACAGGTCGGCGTAATAGCCGCCCAGATCCATCAGCTCCTGATGAGTACCCCGCTCGATGATCTTGCCGCTCCGCACCACCAGGATCATGTCCGCTTTCCGAATGGTGGAAAGCCGGTGGGCGATAAGGAATGAGGTGCGGCCCGTCAGCAGAGTGGAAATGGCTTCCTGGATCAGGGCCTCCGTTTCGGTATCGATAGAGGCGGTGGCCTCGTCCAGTACAAAGATGCGGGGATCCGCCAGCACTGCCCGGGCAAAGGACACCAGCTGCTTTTCACCGGTGGAAAGCTGTCCGCCGCCTTCACCTACGTCGCTGTCATAGCCGTGGTCCATGCGCATGATAAAATCGTGGGCGTTCACAAGCTTGGCCGCGGCAACGATCTTCTCGTCGGTGGCGTCCAGCTTGCCGTAACGGATATTTTCTCTGACCGAGCCGGAGAACAGGTGGGGCGTTTGCAGCACATAGCCGATATTGCTGTGAAGCCACAGCATGCTGCGCTCCTTATAATCTCTGCCGTCGATCAGGATTCTGCCGCCGGTGGGTTCAAAGAACCGGCAGGCCAGGTTCACCAGGGTGGATTTTCCCGCGCCTGTCTCACCCACAATGGCCACGGTAGTGCCCGCCGGGACCTCAAGGTTGAAATGCTCCAGCACGTTTTCCGTGCCGTCCGGATAGCGGAAGGTCACATCGTCAAAGGTGATGCGCCCCTCTAAAGGTTCCCAGTTTTCCCGTTTAGGCTCCAGAGAGGTGCCATATTTTTCGATCACCGCCGGTGTGTCGGCGATTTCCGGCTGCATTTCCAGCAGAGCCGTGACGCGTTCGATATTCGCCTGGGTCGCGATGAAATTTGAGATGGTCCCGGCAAGATTCTGCACCGGTTCGGCAATGACAAGAGCATAGTTCACGAAAATCGTCAGTTCGCCGATGGTGATGAAATTTCCAAGCACCATGGTGCCGCCGCCGGTGATGACCAGGCTGACCGCCAGGGCGGTGGTCAGGCCGATGAGGGGCACATAAATGGCGCTGAGCATGACGGAACGAATGGTGGTGCTCTTCATTCGTCCGGTCACTTCCTGAAATTTCTCTGTATTTTTGTCTTCAATCACCAGGGTTTTCGAGGTCTTGGCCCCGGAAATGCCCTCGTTATAGTGCCGGGTGATCTCGGCGTTTATTTTTCTCACCTGGCGGTTTACCGCCAAAATGCGCTTTTGAAAGTACAGCGTCAAAAGCACGATAATGGGCACCACGGCCATGACCAGCAGCGCCAGTTTCCAGTTCAAAACCAGCATGACGATCATGCAGCCGATCACATAGATGCCGCTGTAAAACACGTCCACAATGCTCCATGCCAGAGCTTCGCTGATACGGCTTGTGTCGCTCATGACCCGGGCCATGATGGTTCCCACCGGCGTTTGATTGTAATAGGAAAAGCTCAGAGTCTGCAAATGGGTGAACAGCTTTTCCCGCAGATCCCGGTTCAGCCTGACTTCCACGCCGATCCCCGTCCGTCCCATGAACATGGTGGAAACGGTGACGATCAACACCAGCAGCAGGTACAGCAGCGAAAAGGGCAAAAGCCCTTCATGGCTGCGGGGCGTGATGAAATGATCCACCGCGTAGCCGGTCATCAGCGTGTAGCAGATGTCGATGGCCGCTGAAACGACCATGACCGTCCCCAGCAGCGCCATTCTTTTTTTGTAGGGCTTCAAAAAAGGAAGTATTTTCCCCCAGACCTTCAGGAAAGGACCTGTGCCCTTTTTTGTTTCTTTGTTTGTATGTTCCATAGTTCCTCCAACGTCTGACAACTAACTTCTATATTTCTAATAACTAGTCCGGAAATGCTTCGCGTTTCAGAACTTCTCTAGGAGGCAGCTCCGTCACCGACGGTGCTTTTTTCTCCTCCTAAGTTTAAAGAAGACCGGTGCTTTTGCGAAGCAAAAGAGAAGCGTTTCACGCTTCCGGGCTTTTTTATCTTGCTGAAGAGAAGTTCGGTACTTTTGCGAAAGCAAAAGGGAAATGCTTCGCGTTTCAGGGCTTTTATCTCACCGCAAAGAAGCTCGGTGCTTTTGCTTCGCAAAAGAGAGACGCTTCGCGTTTCAGAGCTTTTATCTCACCGCAAAGAAGCTCGGTGCTTTTGCTTCGCAAAAGAGAAACGCTTCGCGTTTCAGAGCTTCTTTAGGCGGAAACCTCGTTCGCGAGGTTTCCACTCTGCATATCAAAGATCCGCTTGTAAATGCCATCCTGCTTTATCAGCTCCTGATGGGTGCCCTTTTGGGAAATGCGTCCCTGGTCCAGCACAATGATCTGGTCGGCGTTCATCAATGTGGTGATGCGGTGGGCGATCAAAATCGTGGTGCCGTGAACGTTTTCCCTGATGGACCGGCGGATCTTCGCATCGGTCTCCATATCCACCGCGGAAAGGGAATCATCGAACACCTTGATAGGCGTGTCCTGCATGAGCATTCTGGCAATGGCCACCCGCTGCTTCTGCCCGCCGGAAATGGTGACGCCCCGTTCGCCGATGGGCGTTTC
>CAZXLM010000103.1:0-4388 GCA_964642055.1 uncultured Acutalibacter sp.
CATAGTAGATTGTACCAGATGATTTGCGCTTTCATAGGCGGATCTGGACAAAAGCCGCCCCTCGTAGACCCGCTTTAACAGCACGTGCATGATGTCAAGCTCAATCCTATTCATACCCGATCCCTCCCAGTTTCAGGGTATGAGTCGGCGAAAACAGAAATGCCCAAACATTGAACCACGCCGGGGATAGAATCGTACAGGGAAAAACAAACGGTCAAATAGGAAATGCCTTTCTGCCCTCAGAAACAGGGCTGACCGTTCCCACTTTCAAGCGGGAGAGATGGGCTGCGGTCATGCGGTCAGTTTTGAAATCTCACGGCATCTTCCATGCTGTACCTGCCGGATAGGCGTTTCACCTCGTCCACGCAGAGCCTGCGGATCGAAGCGAGCTGCCCGTCCGTCACCTCGTTTGTCCCGGCAACGATGTGGCTCATGATGGCGACCTCCACCGCCAGCTTGAAAAGAATGCGGGAGCTGCAATTTATTATAAACGATGTGCTGGACGATTTGAAAAACGGAAAAGAACCTGAACTGGATGGGTTGGGGCAGATGGATCTGACGCAGGTAGTGTCGTTTGGAAAAGGCGAGCTCGGCGCTTATCTGGTACGTTCCCCGTCGGAGTATTATCGTCTGATGCTTTTCTGGTTTCTTGAGAGGAACCCTCAGATTGCGTGGTGTGAATGCTGCGGCAGGTTTTTATCCCAAAAACGAAAAAGAAGACTCTGTACTGCGACAGAGTCATCAAGGACGGCAAGACCTGTAGGTCTGGGGACCGGTCTTAAAATACAGGCTGGCGGTGCAGAAGGACAGGGTACGGGAGGAATTTGACCGGGCGAAGAAGAGAATGTACAAACGCTTTGAGCGTGCGAAGAGCAAGCCTCAGCACACAACGGAGAAAGACCTCTCCTTCTCAGCCTATTATGATTGGCTTGAAAGGGCAACGGAAGCAAGGGATAGGTATTTGAGGGGAGAGATTTCTGAGCAAGAGGTTCTGAAAATACTCTGTGTGGATTGATTGTTATTTTGTGGGGAATGTGGTAGAATCAAATTAAATCGTAAAGCCGTTGAAATACCTTACACGGTGTCTCTTACAGTTATCAATCTGCGGCAGGTAAGTGACCCTCTCAGACTAAAAAAAGGAGATAACGCAGTCATTATCTCTGCGTAAAAAGGAGTGGGAGCTATGAAAAAGCAAACAAAAAGCTCAGGATTCATTTGCATATTTACCAATCCGTCGTTTCCTCAGTATGTGAAGATTGGATATGCGAAAGACGTGGAGCAGCGGCTGGCTGAACTCAACCGCAGCACGGCGGTGCCATTTGCTTTTCGCATTTATGCCACATATGAAGTAGATTCTTCGCTTTCGGATAAAAAGCTGCACTCCATCTTGGACAAGCTGAATCCGGATCTGCGTTCCAGGGAAGAAGTAGACGGCAAGCGCCGTATTCGTGAGTTTTACGCCATGCCGCCTGAAGACGCCTATTCCATTTTGGAAGCGATAGCGGAAATCAATAGTTACCGCCATCGGCTGAAGAAATGGAAGGTGAGCGCTGCCGAACAGCGTGATGAGGCGCTGGCGCAGGAAATCAACGAACAGCATCAGGAGCGTCTGGCGCCGTTCGCATTTTCCATGTGCGGTATCGGGATTGGCGAGCAGATCGAATTCTGCTGCAACGGAAATGACCATTCCGGTACGATGTGCACAGTAGCAGACGACAAGCACGTTGAATACGAGGGAGAGATTTGGTCGCTTACTGCGCTGGCAAAGCATTTTCTCAATGTGAAATGGGCGATGGCCGGTCCCAGATATTTTAAGTATAAAGGTGAATGGCTCAACGATATACGCCATCGGCTTGGGATATGAGAAATTCACCTAAAGACTAAGAGTATGAAAGCTTATATTGACTGGCGCAAGCATCGGAATATTCGACCAAACAGCAGATGAGTGGTGACAACTATGGCAGACAGAAAGCTGTATGAATTTTCCGCAAAATGGCTGAGACGGTTTCAGGACGACTGCCTTGATGAAAAGGTGATTTGCGGTGATTCTTCTTTCGGAGAAGAATGCGAGGAGCTTGGGTTTCAGCTGGACCATGGGGAGGGCCTGATCCACAAATTTAATAACGAACTTGTCTATGAAGACTGGGACGAATTGGAGGAGATAGCGGACGAAATTGATGACGCCGTCATACTGGGATCCGCTGTCTATTCTCAATGGCAATTCTATCGACAATGTCAGCTGAAGGGCGAAACCGGGGGCTGGGACGAAAACAGCAGAGATTGGTTCCTGGCTGCCTTGAGCCGCCTGAAACAGCTGTCCGTTCAAAATGTGGATTTGTTTTCCGGAAGATCTAAAACAATGAGACTGGTTTCAAATTGTATCTGCTATGATTCCCTCCCCGAGCCTGGAAAAGTGGTCGAACAGCATTTTTCTCTCGATGCAGACGGCAAAGCGGAAATTTCGTTCTATCGGTATGCTGATGGTGTTCGCTACGAGCTGGAAGAAAAACGAGAACTGCTGGTGAAAGCAGATTGGGCAGTCCAGCTGCTGAATTCCCTCGGTGCCTGCTTTTCCGACGTTCTTGACACAATGGAGATAGACGGTGGTGGAGACTGGGAGCTTTCTCTTGAGAACGAAGGGGGAGAAAGCTTTACTTTTTATGGTTCTCTGTTTTCCAATGAGAGCGAATTGGACGAAGTTTCTCCGCTGATTCGCAACAGCCTTTCCATGCCGGATCTGCTGCTGTTCGACGGGGAAGCGGCAAAGGACAGGATCGAAAGCTTTCAAATTCAATTTCAACATATCAGAAAAGAAAAATCCCAAGGGGAAATCACCTGGGATTATACGGAAGTTATTTCTGTCAATCGTGGGGACGGAAGAATGGAGCATATTCAATATGTCGGAGATGAGCAGATAGCTTCGGAATGGTATCATGCTCCAAAAGGTGTAGCGGCGCTGCTGGATCGTCTCTATAATGACAACTTTTTGGAAGATATTCAAAGTACGCCGCCGGATGTGATGGAAAAGCCGGAGGAGATGCGGGAATATATTATCACGGCGCAACTGCTGTATGGCGGTAAAAAGACAGTGAGCGGCGCTTACGACCAAAACAATCTCCCAAGGAGCTTCCCGAGAATGGCGCAGCAGCTTCTGAGCTTCCTCCGTGGATTCTCCGCCGGGGAAATATTGAATCCGGCATTTTACGCATTCCGTCCCCGCACAGCTTCTGATTTGATCATCTGCAACGTGACTTTTGAAAAATACGGGAAAACGTATTGCTATCTTACGGAAGACGATACCTTGAAAGCGGGAGATCGTGTGGTTGTCCCTGCCGGTCGGGAAAACAGGGAATCTATTGTCACGATAGACAGTGTGGAGTATTGCCCGAAAGAGAAGCTGCCGTTTCCGCTGGATAAGCTGAAAAGAGTCATTCGCAAATGCACGGAGGAAGACCTTACCCGCAAAAATGAGGGAATGGAAAATCTATAAGAGGCGAAAGGCTCCCTATCGCCTCTGCCCGATAAGAATACAAGCCGTCACTCGATCAATGATCAGACTGCGATCACGGGCGGGGTAGTATTCCAGCAGGGGAGCGGTCACGCTTCGTATTTCCTGCTCGGTCAGCTTTGGGAGTTCCAGTTGCACTCCGTATAAGTTTGTGGGCGGCATTTTTCTGCCTGGTAAAGGTGGTGAGAAACGGTCTGGCACGCAAGGAAGAAATCAGAGCCGAGGGAGAGACGTCCATCTGTAAAAGCTGAGTATTGGATAGGAGGCCGGCGCCATTGTCAAACACCGGGCAGTAATGGAATACGCCGTCCTGCTCGATAACGGCAATGTTATTCAGATGTCGGTCGTCGTTGCAGAAAAGGGCGTCAAGCTCAAAGAGCAGGGTCAAATACTGCGGGAACAACTTCAGCCCGGTGATCGCCGCCGTTTCTTCCACCAGGTAGGCGATCCGTTTCTTATCGCTGGAAAGGCGCGCCAGTTTTTCCTTCAGGGGGTATCCCAAATAACTGGATAGCAGACGATTCACTGTGATCAGCGACTGACCGGGCTGCAAAAAGCTCTTACTGGAACAGCCTGTGCGCTCCCGTCTGTGAACCCGCAGTCGTTCCATAGAATAGCGGACAAAGGAAAAGGGCACATCTGTCTCAAGATCGCTTTTCTCCAAAAATGTGGAAATCACTGTTTCCACCAAAGCTTCGTAGCCAAACTGATCCAGCTTATACCAGCGGTCGGTTTCTTTATTGTACCATTTTCAATCCACGCCTCCCGTGAGGGAGGCGACCCCACCACCCACTTTCGTATGAATTTACGGAAATATTTCAATCCACGCCTCCCGTGAGGGAGGCGACAGGGGACAGCACAAGGTCTTTTTCCGGCATAC
>CAZXLM010000104.1:0-4229 GCA_964642055.1 uncultured Acutalibacter sp.
ATCATTCATCTGGGGGCCACCTCCTGCTACGTGGGGGACAACACGGACGTCATTGTCATGACGGAGGCCATGAAGCTCATTCGGGAAAAGCTTGTGGCTGTGCTGCGGGTGCTCAAAAGGTTCGCGGACGAGTATAAAGCCCTGCCAACGCTGGCTTTCACCCATTTTCAGCCTGCCCAGCCCACTACCGTGGGAAAGCGGGCCACCTTGTGGATCCAGGACCTTCTGATGGATTTGGAGGACGTGGAATATCAGCTCTCGAAAGCAAAGCTTCTGGGCTGCAAGGGTACCACCGGCACTCAGGCCAGCTTTTTGGAACTGTTTGAGGGCGACCATGAAAAATGCCGGGAGCTGGATAGAAGAATTGCAGAAAAGATGGGGTATGAGGGCTGCTTTGCCGTATCCGGGCAGACCTACTCCCGAAAGCTTGACAGCCAAGTGCTTTCCGTGCTGTCCGGCATCGCCCAGAGCGCTGCCAAGTTCTCCAACGATATCCGACTGTTGCAGCATTTGAAAGAGGTGGAGGAGCCCTTTGAAAAGAACCAGATCGGATCCTCCGCCATGGCCTATAAGCGCAATCCCATGCGCAGCGAGCGCATCGCTTCCCTGGCAAGGTATGTGATCGCCGACGCGGTGAACCCCGCCATGACAGAGGCGGCCCAGTGGTTCGAGAGAACACTGGACGATTCCGCCAACAAACGCCTGAGCGTTCCTGAGGCGTTCTTGGCGGTGGACGGTATTTTGAATCTCTATGCCAATGTGGCGGACGGCCTGGTGGTGTACCCGAAGGTCATCGAGCAGCATCTGCTCAAGGAGCTGCCCTTTATGGCCACGGAAAACATCATGATGGACGCCGTCAAGCGGGGTGGGAATCGGCAGGAGCTGCACGAGCGCATTCGCGTTCATTCCATGGCAGCCGGGAAGGTCGTCAAAGAAGAGGGCGGGGAAAATGATCTGCTTTCCCGGATCGCCGCAGACCCGGCCTTCGGTGTGACTCCCGCAGAACTCAATGAAATCGTAAAGCCTGAAAAGTATGTGGGCCGGGCCCCGGAGCAAACGGAAGAGTTTCTTTCTGAGGTCGTGAAACCTGTGCTGGAGAAATATGAGGGCCTGGAAACGGAGCAGGCAGAAGTAAACGTCTGACAAGTCATTGGGAACTTAGAAGCAGGTCGTTTTAGAAAGGAGCGCTGCGATGATAGGACTGTATGTTCCTGAAAAAGCTGACTTGTGGTTTCGAAAAGAGCTTTTAAGCGACCCGGGCACTATGAGCTACAACAAGGGATATAATTTGGGCTTTCCGGAATATCATAACGACACCGGTTGTATCGACTTTCCGGAGGAAAATTGGGATATCTGGTACCGGAGATGGGTCAATGCCCAGCCGGAACGATTCTACGCCTACCTGCGGCGCAGATCGGACGGTGCTTTTCTGGGGGAAGTGAACCTCTATCAAAAAGGTCCTGAGGGCTGGTATGAAATGGGGATCGTTCTTCACAGCAGGTACCGGGGACGGGGGTATTCCAAAGAAGGAATGGAGCTGCTTCTTCAGTATGCTTTTGAAGGCATGGGAGCGGCTGCGGTAAGCAACGAGTTTGAAACCAGTCGGAAAGCTGCCTTGAGGCTCCATAAAGCCGCAGGCTTCGAGCTGGCTTGTAAAGCAGATGAACTTGTCACCCTTGTTGTGACAAGAGAACGATATGAAAGTCTAACGCCTAGCATTTAAAATCTAATTATCTAAATATTTGAAAGGTTCGTGGGATAACATGGTAAAAGCTATAGTTGGTGCGTGTTGGGGAGACGAAGGCAAGGGGAAGATCACAGATGTGCTGGCGGAGGATTCCGACATCGTAGTGCGCTTTCAGGGCGGCTCCAATGCAGGGCACACCATCATCAATGATTACGGGAAGTTTGCTCTGCATCAGCTTCCCTCCGGTGTGTTCCGCCAGAACATCGTGAATGTTATCGGCAACGGCGTGGCGCTGTCGGTAGAGAATTTTATGAAGGAGATCAAGGATCTGACAGACCGGGGCGTCCCCGCTCCCAAGCTGCTGATCTCCGACCGCTGCCAGGTGGTCATGCCCTATCACAAGGAGCTGGACGGCATGGAGGAAGCAAGGCTGGCGGCGAAGTCTTTCGGCTCCACCAAGTCCGGCATTGCGCCCTTTTATTCCGACAAGTACGCCAAGATCGGGTTCCAGGTCAGCGACCTGTTTGATGATAAGGACGCTTTATACGAGCGCATCGACCATGTGCTGGGGCTGAAAAATGTGCTGTATACGGAGCTCTATCACCAGAAGCCTCTGGACCGGGACGAGGTTTACGGCAAGCTGATGGAGTATAAAGAGGCCCTGGCCCCTTATGTGGCCGATACCACCACGCTGCTTTACAACGCGGTAAAAGAGGGAAAAACGATCTTGCTGGAAGGCCAGCTGGGCTCCCTCAAGGATCCGGACCTGGGTATTTACCCCATGGTCACTTCTTCCTCGCCTCTGGCCGGTTACGGCGCTGTGGGAGCGGGCGGCATTCCGCCCTATGCCATCAAGAAGATCATCACGGTGGTGAAGGCCTATTCCAGCGCTGTGGGCGCGGGAGAATTTGTTTCTGAAATTTTCGGGGACGAGGCCGAAGAGCTGCGCAAGCGCGGCGGTGACGGCGGCGAATATGGCGCAACCACCGGCCGCCCTAGAAGAATGGGCTGGCTGGATCTTGTTGCTGCCCGGTACGGCTGCATGGTGCAGGGGGCTACAGACGTGGCCTTTACCGTGCTGGATGCTTTGGGGTATCTGGACGAAATTCCGGTCTGCGTGGCCTATGAGCTGGACGGCAGGCAGATCGACTATTTCCCCTCCACTTCTCAACTCAAGCGCTGCAAACCCATTTTGGAAGTGCTGCCCGGCTGGAAATGTGATATTGGCGGGATCAAAAAATATGAGGACCTGCCGGAGAACGCCAGGCGCTATGTGGAGTTCGCAGAGCGCCACATCGGCGTACCCATCACGATGGTGAGCAACGGGCCTTCCAGAGACGACATGATATACCGGTAATTGAAAACCGTGAAACAGCGGCGGGAATGAGCTGTTTTTCCCGCTGTCCGGTTTTATTCAGGCGGTAAAACGGATAGGATAGGAACAGAATGCTTTTGTTCGGAGTTTTTTGAAAAAGGAGAGATGGTTTATGTGCGGAATTGTGGGATATATCGGCGGGGAACAGGCGGCTCCTTTTCTGCTGAACGGCCTGCAGAAGCTGGAATACAGGGGCTACGATTCTGCCGGTGTGGCAGTGCATAACGACACCGGCCTGCATATCGTGAAATCCAAGGGGCGGTTGAGCGTGCTGGACGGTATTTTGCAGGGAGGACGGAAGCTCCCCGGCACCGTGGGCATCGGCCATACCCGCTGGGCCACCCACGGTGCGCCTTCGGACGTAAATTCCCATCCACAGGAAAGCTCCGGCGGTAAATTTGCCGTGGTTCACAACGGCATCATCGAAAATTATCTGGATCTGAAAAACCATTTGATCCGCCGGGGCGTGGAGTTTGTCTCCGACACGGACACCGAAGTGGCGGCCCAGATGCTGGAATACTACTACCGGGGAGACGTGCTGGAAGCCATTCGGAACCTGGTCTCCAAAGTGGAGGGCAGCTATGCCCTGGGTATCATCTGCGCCGACTGCCCAGAAAAGATTTTCGCCGTGCGCAAGGACAGTCCCCTCATCGTGGGCGTGGGGCAGGGAGAAAACTTCATTGCCTCCGATATTCCCGCGATCCTTTCCAAAACCAGAGACATCTACCGGTTGAACGACGGGGAGATCGCGGTGCTGGAGCGGGGCGGTATTTCCTTCTTTAACAGGGACTTGGAGCCTGTGGAGAAATCCATGGAGCGGGTGGAATGGGACGTGACCGCTGCGGAAAAGGGCGGCTACGAGCATTTTATGATGAAGGAGATATGCGAACAGCCGGAAGCCCTGCGCAAGACCATTTCTCCCCGGCTGCGGGAGGGCCGGGTGGTTCTGGACGATATCTCTCTGACCGCCCAGCAGATCAAAGAATTCAACAAGGTATTCATTGTGGCCTGCGGCACCTCTTACCATGTGGGGGTGGTTGCGAAATATGCCTTTGAAAAGCTTTTGAAAATCCCGCTGGAAGTGGATGTGGCCTCCGAGTTCCGCTACCGGGACCCAATTCTGGACGAGAGGACGCTGGTTATCATCATCAGCCAGTCCGGCGAGAC
>CAZXLM010000105.1:0-3884 GCA_964642055.1 uncultured Acutalibacter sp.
CTGAAGGAATCCACGGTCCAGACCCGTCTGCAGCGGGCCAGGGAAAAGCTGAGACAGAATATGACCATACAGAAGCAGAGAGGAGAGCGCGAAAATGGAGCCCAATAAGGAACTGTACAAAAGAACGTTTTCCCGGCTGAAAGCCTCTCCCGCGCTTGGAAAGGAGCTTTTAAGCATGACGGAAAAAACCAGGAAGCCCAAGAAATTCATTCTCCGCAGGCTGGCGGTGGCCGCCGCTGTAATGGCACTGGCCGCTGCCCTGGCCATGGGGGCCAACGCCGCCACCGGCGGTGAGCTGTACGAGGCCACTGTTGGAAGGCTGGTGTATACGTTCAAAATGGACGATGGGAATATCGCCAGAATGTATGAAGGAAAAAGCGAAGACGGTAAGGTCAGCTTTATCATTAAGGAAGAAGGATCGGCTTCTTCCTCCGATGAGAGCGGTTTCGTGTGCGGCCGAAACTACGAAGTGGAAACGGATCAGACCTTTGAAGTGGAAACGGACGAGAACGGCAGCGCTTCCTATAAAGCCTATGAAACCGTGACCGACGAAAACGGCAATAAAATCACCCGTGAGATACCGGGGGAAGCAGTATCCTCTGCTCCTCAGGAATAACGCACCACTCTGAAAGGGGCCCCCGCAAGGGGGCCTTTTCCTTTTTGCAGGCAGATGGGCCCCGCCGTAAAATTTCCCGTGAACTTTCAAAATATCCATTGCAAAGCGGCAGATACCATGATAAGATGGATATGTTCTGCCGAAAGTGGCGAAAGCGAATGCGCTTTCGCTGTTTTTTAGAAAGCGGATTTCGGATATCGGGTACAGGCTGAATAGCGAACCGACTGCCCTGCGCCCTTTCCCTTTCCCTTTCTAACAACTAACAACTAATCCCTAACAACTAATCCCGAAAGGAAGCGTTTGATGGCACAGAGGATTCGCAGCATGACAGAGGGCTCTCCGGTAAAGCTCTTGATCTCCTTTGCTCTGCCGCTGATGGCAGGCAATGTATTCCAACAGCTTTACACCGTGGTGGATACTGCCGTAGTGGGCCAGGTGGTGGGAGTAAAAGCCCTTGCCGCTCTGGGAGCGGCGGATTGGCTCAACTGGATGGTGCTGGGCGTCATTCAGGGACTGACCCAGGGCTTTTCTATTTTGATGGCCCAGCATTTTGGAGCGGGGGACCACCGGGAGCTGTCCCGGGCGGTAGGCGCTTCTGTTACCTTGTGCGCCGTTTCTGCGGCAGTCCTGGTTCTGCTCAGCCAGCTGGCGGCCCGGCCTGTATTACTGCTTTTGAACACGCCGGAGGATATCCTGGGGGAATCCCTGCTGTATCTGCGCATCGTGTTCGGCGGTATTCCGGTCATCATGGCCTATAACCTGCTGGCTTCCGTTCTTCGGGCCCTAGGGGACAGCAAAACCCCGCTTTATGCCATGATCGTGGCGGCCCTTATCAATGTGGGGCTGGACCTGCTGTTTGTCATGGGCTTCCACTGGGGCGTGGCGGGGGCTGCCGCGGCCACGGTGATTGCCCAGGTTTTTTCCGGGGTTTACTGTTTTCTCAATGTGCGGAAGGTCACGGTTATCCGTCTGGAACCCGTAGATTTCCGTCTGACGGGAGGCATGACAAGGGCCCTGCTGAAGCTGGGTTCTCCCGTGGCCCTGCAAAATGCCATTATCTCCGTAGGCGGCATGGTGGTGCAGTCCGTCGTCAACCGGTACGGCATGCTGTTTATCGCCGGCTTCACCGCCACCAACAAGCTGTATGGAATTCTGGAAATTGCCGCTACTTCCTATGGCTATGCCGTCACCTCCTATGTGGGACAGAATCTGGGCGGCAGGCTTCTCAAGCGCATCAAGCAGGGCATGCGCTCCGCTACGGTCATCGCCCTCATTACCTCAGCGGTGATCGCCGGGTGCATGCTGGTGTTTGGCAGGGCGTTCCTGGGGCTGTTTATTTCCGGAACGCCCTCTGAGGTGGAAGCCTCCATGGAGATCGCCTATTATTATCTGGCGGTTATGAGCGTGTGCCTGCCCGTCCTTTACATGCTCCATATTTACCGCTCCGCTCTGATGGGGCTGGGGGATACGGTGATCCCCATGGTTTCCGGCTTTGTAGAGATGGCGGTGCGCATCACCGTTGCCCTTCTGCTTCCTCTCGCCATGGGCCAGGACGGCATATACTATGCGGAAGTGGGGGCTTGGACCGGCGCGGCGGCCCTTCTGGTATCCTCCTATTTTGTGCGGATACACGGCTTAGCCCGCCGGAAAGACTGGGTGGATACATGAAGATCCGGCAGCTTTTGGAAACTTAACGAGACGCGGAACATGGACTGTGAACAAAAGAAGCAAGGAGGCAGTGGGACCGGTGGCGCAGAAAATAAGAGAGAACAGCATTACAGAAGGTGTGATCTGGAAGCAGCTGCTGATTTTCTTTTTCCCGATTTTGATTGGCACCTTTTTTCAACAGCTTTACAACACGGTGGATACCATTATCGTGGGGCAGTATGTGGGCAAGCAGGCTCTTGCCGCAGTGGGTACCACCGGCACGCTCATCAATTTGCTGGTGGGCTTCTTCGTGGGGCTTTCCTCCGGCGCAACGGTGATCATTTCCCAGTTTTTCGGCGCGGGGGACGGGAAAAGCGTATCCAGGGCCGTGCATACGTCCATCGCGCTGGCCCTGGCCGGCGGGGTGATCCTGACGGCTCTGGGTCTGCTTACCGCCCGGCCTTCTCTGGAGCTTCTGGGTGTGCCGGAAGAGGTGATAGACGACGCGCTGACGTATATCAACGTCTATTACGCGGGTATGGTGGCCTGCCTTATCTACAATGTGGGCACGGGGATACTGCGGGCTATCGGAGATTCCAAAATGCCCCTGTATGTGCTGATCGCCTGCTGTCTTGTCAATATTGTGCTGGACCTGCTGTTTGTAGTGGCCTTTCACTGGGACGTGTTCGGCGTGGCCCTTGCCACAGTGCTTTCCCAGGTAGTCAGCGCGGCGCTTATCATGCTCCGGCTGCTGTTGACCCGGGAGTCCTACCGAGTAGAGCTCAAACGCATACGGTTCCATTGGGACATTTTTAAAGGCGTTCTTCGCATCGGCCTGCCGTCCGGCATACAGTCCATGATGTACTCTCTATCCAATCTCATCATTCAGGCGGCAATCAACTCCTTCGGCACCGACGCCATTGCAGCCTGGGCCGCCATCGGCAAGATAGACGGCTTTATCTGGATGGTAATGGGGGCCTTCGGCATTTCCATCACCACCTTTGCGGGCCAGAATTTCGGGGCAGGGAAATATGAAAGAATGAAAAGAGGGAACCGGGTCTGTCTATCTATGGCGCTGGGTTCTACGCTGGCGCTCTCCGCCGTCGTCTTTTTCTTCGGCGGATCGCTTCTGCACTTCTTTACAGGGGACGAAGCGGTTATCGCCATTGGACGGGACTTTTTCCAGGTGCTTGCGCCTTCTTACTTTACCTATGTCTTTATCGAAATACTTTCGGGAACCATTCGGGGAGCGGGCGAGGCCTTGCAGCCCATGCTTATCACCACGTTTGGCGTGTGCGGCCTGCGTGTGCTCTGGATGGCGCTGGCGGTGCCGCTCCATCACACCATGCAGATGGTGGCCATGAATTATCCTGTTACCTGGGTGGTGACGTCCATTGTGTTTATTGTTTACTATCTGCGCATGAACTGGCTGAAAAGGAGCGTCAGGCGAATGGAAGAAACAGCGTAAAGTACCCGCTCCGGCCGTGCAGGCCGGGGCGGGTTTTCAGTAAAAAGCAGCTTCCCAAGTAAAATCAAATCTTTTTCCGGAAACTGTGATATGCTTCTTTTGTCAGGAGGGAACGCCATGTACGAGCAGAATGAAACGGTGCAGCAGATGATC
>CAZXLM010000106.1:0-3723 GCA_964642055.1 uncultured Acutalibacter sp.
TATTCGCACATATGTCACAGTTCTCCGATTGCCACACTCTGTTATATCTTGTTATCAGATTTTCTTGCCCTTGAATTTGCCCTTATGAGCAATCAGGGAAAGAGTAAACTTGTGTGAAATCATATAAAGAGATAAGGCGAACACATTGCGATAAATCCTTTGTTTTCAAGGCTTTTGGAGGATTTTATTGATAACCTACGGAGAGCAATAATCACTCATAAGTTTATGGTTTTCAAATTCCGATTTGTCAGACAGTCATTGACAACAGCAGGGAGGAATCGCCATGCGAAGGAAAGACCGTGAGATCGTTTCTCAGGAAGAACAGCTGAAGCTCTGGCAGGCCTGTAAGGTGTGCAGGCTGGCCATGGTCGATGGAGACCGGCCTTATGTGCTGCCGCTAAATTTTGGAGCGGCGTTGGAGGAAGGAAAAATCACCCTTTATTTACATTGCGCCCGGGAGGGGCGAAAGCTGGAGATCCTCCGCCGCAATCCCAGAGTGTGCGTGGAAGCGGACTGCGAACACGGCCTGCTCGAAGCGGACAGCGCCTGTGGTTATGGCTATACCTTTGCCAGTGTGCTGGGGGAGGGAAACGCCGAGCTTCTGGAAGCGTCAGGAGAAAAGGCCCATGGGCTTTCTGTTTTGATGGAACACCAGACAGGGAAACGATTTACCTTTACGGAAGCACAAACCGCGCCGGTCTGCGTTTTTCGGATCCGGCTGGAACATGCCACTGGAAAGCGTCGCAGCGAATAAAAGAATTTCCGGAAAAGGTCCTGACGAACAAAACCCCGGTTCTCACAAAACCGGGGTTTTCCATAACTATTTCCGTGCCTTAAAAAATTTAAGCCGCAGGGCGTTGCATACCACGCACACGCTGGAAAGGCTCATGGCCGCAGCTCCAAACATGGGGTTGAGCTTTAGGCCCAGCGAAGCAAATAGTACGCCTGCCGCCAGGGGAATCCCAATGGAATTGTAGAAGAAGGCCCAGAAAAGATTTTCCTTGATATTCCTCATGACAGCCCGGCTCAGGCGGATAGCGGTGACGGCATCCAGCAGATCGCTTTTCACAAGTACGATGTCCGCGCTTTCGATGGCCACATCGGAGCCGGCTCCGATAGCGATACCTACGTCGGCCCGTGTCAGTGCCGGAGCATCGTTGACGCCGTCCCCAATCATTGCCACTTTCCTGCCTGCGCTTTGGAACTCCGCGATCTTCCGTTCCTTGTCCTGGGGCAGCACTTCGGAAACCACCTGGGGAATGCCCAGCTTTTTTCGGATCGCTTCCGCGGTGCGGGCGTTATCGCCGGTAAGCATGACGGTCTGTATTCCCATGTCTTTGAAAGCTTCAACCGCTTCTTTGCTGGTGGCCTTGATAGTGTCTGCCACAGCGATGATTCCCAATAGAGAGGTTTCACTGGCAAACAGCAGAGGCGTTTTCCCCTCGTCGGCCAGCCGGGCCGCGTCTGCTGCGGACTGCTCCAGCCCCGGGATACCCAACGTTTCAAGATAGGCGGCGTTTCCGGCAAAATATGGTGCTCCGCCAATATCGCCGGAAATGCCTTTTCCAAATTCGGCCCGGAAATTTTCAGCCTTTTGACAGGTGACGCCGTTTTCCTCCGCATAGGAGGTTATAGCCTCGGCCAGCGGGTGTTCGCTCTGCCTTTCCAGACTGTAAGCAATGGAAAGCAAGGTGCTTCGGTCAGCGGTGATGGGGAGCACGTCAGTCACTTCCGGCGCCCCCTGAGTGATCGTGCCGGTTTTATCCAATACTACGGTGTCGATGCTTTGGGCGGTCTCCAAGGCATCGCCGGACTTTATCAGAATCCCATTCTCCGCGCCTTTGCCCGTACCCACCATTATTGCCACAGGCGTGGCCAGGCCCAGCGCGCAGGGGCAGGAAATGACCAGAACGGAAATGCCGATAGAAAGGGCAAATTCCGCTGTGGCACCTGTCAACAGCCATATGACTGCCGCAATAATTGCGATGGCAATAACGGTAGGCACAAAAATACCCGCAATTTTATCCGCCAGTTTGGAAATCGGGGCTTTGCTGGCGCTGGCTTCCTCTACCAACTTTACGATCTGTGAAATGGTGGTGTCTTCGCCGACTTTTGTCGCTTTGAAAAGAACGGTCCCGGTTTTGTTGACCGTGGCGGAGATCAGGGAGTCGCCTTCCTTTTTTTCAACAGGAATACTTTCTCCCGTAATAGCAGATTCATCCACGCTGGTAGTTCCCTCCAGAATGACGCCATCCACCGGAATAGAAGCGCCGGGTTTGACAACGATGGTGTCTCCAACAATGATTTCTTCCACCGGAACTTCCGTTTCCTGGCCGTCCCGAAGCACAAGGGCAGTTTTTGGAGCGAGTCCAATCAGTTTCGTAATGGCTTCGCTGGTGCGGCCCTTGGATTTTGTTTCCAGATATTTTCCAAGTGTGATCAAAGTCAGAATGGTGCCGGCGGATTCGAAATACAGGTCCGAAGAATACTGTTCCACCACCGCCATCTCTCCATGACCCAGTCCGTAGCCAATGCGGTACAGGGCAAACAGGCCGTAAGCGATAGCCGCCGATGAACCCATAGCAATCAGGCTGTCCATGTTTGGGCTGCCGTGAAACAGGGTGCGGAAACCGTTTCTGTAATACTTCTGGTTGGCAAAAACGATGGGCAGCAGTAATAAAAGCTGGCTCAAAGCAAACGTGACCGCGTTTTCATTGCCATGGAAATATTTTATAATAAAAGAGGGGATAGGGAGGCCGAACCATTCGTAGAACATATGGTGCATGGAAAGGTACATCAGGGGAGCAAGAAAACAGAAGGAGACGATCAAACGTTTTTGCATAAGCTTCAGTTCGTCTCCGTTTCCGGCGGGGGCGGGGTTGGCGGCTTTCGTCCTGTTCTTCTCCGGAATAGCGCCGTAGCCGCCTTTTTTTACGGCCCTGACGATATCTTTTTCCGACACGGCAGATTCATCATAGTCCACCACCATGCTGTTTGTCAGAAGATTGACCGAGACCTCTCGTACGCCCTTGAGAGCGGAAACGCTTTTTTCCACATGTGCCGAACAAGCGGAACAGCTCATACCGGTAACGGCAAATTTTTCTTTTTCCATAAAACTCCTTTCAGCAATAAAACCCATGGATCTTCTTTCTTAAATGTAGCACCAGAAGCATGCCTTGTCAAGGAAAATATACTAAATTAATATACTTTCTCTGCGCCCTCTGCGCTGAAACAAGATTCCTCAAGACTTAAGAATAGAATCCGCAAATTCAAAATAAAATATCCGAAAACAAAAGTTTTTCCTTTCCAAAAGGGAAAAGAACGCCTGAGAAAAGCGAATTGACTGTTGATTTTTCCACAGTATTCCAGTATAATAAATTCGGCAGAAAATTTTGTTTGGAGGCAGATTTTATGTTAGTTTCCGCGAAGGACATGCTCACCAAGGCCAAAAGCGGCAAATATGCTGTGGGCCAGTTCAACATCAACAATCTGGAATGGACGAAAGCGATCCTGCTGACCGCTCAGGAGAACCAGTCCCCCGTGATTCTCGGCGTTTCCGAAGGAGCGGGCAAATACATGTGCGGTTATAAGACCGTGGCGGCCATGGTAAAGGCCATGATCGAGACCCTGAATATCACCGTGCCGGTGGCGCTGCATTTGGATCATGGCAGCTATGAAGGTGCTTTCCAGGCTATGGACGCTGGGTTCTCCTCCGTCATGTTT
>CAZXLM010000107.1:0-3241 GCA_964642055.1 uncultured Acutalibacter sp.
AAAACTCCCGGAAGGGCAGATTGGCAACCTGCCACAGGCGGGCAAGTTGGTCAACCACGTTACTGTCAATCTCTTGTTCAGGACGCTCTGGGTCGAGAAAAATAGACGAGGTAGCCCAGTCTGATACAAAGTAATCGCTATCCTTAACATTTTGAGCATCTTTCCAAATCGTTTCGAATAATTTGTTGTTCATATTAAATTGCCTCGCTTTTTCGTTGCGGCCCGTCAGAAGAATCATTTCTGCATTTTCCAAACTTGATAATCCGATGCAGACATTACCGCATAGCCTCCCTCAACTTTGACAACAACATCATCACCAGTTGCCGCCTTTTTCGCCTTGTATCTTGTTTCGTAAATTTCCATTTTTATTTCCTCCATCTCTTTGGTATGGTCTCATTATACGACCAATGGTCGTATTTGTCAATACCTTTTTCAAAAATTCTTTTAATTTTTTTGCTGGAGAAAACAGAGCCCCGGCTTACCGCAATGGTAGCCGGGGCCTTTTTGTTTCTGTGGTCCTAAAAGTTGTTTAGGTGTTCGACACCTGATTTTTGACTACGCGGACAATGTTTCTGGCTTACGAGATATTGCACATACAATGTATTGCTGACCCCCGCAACCAAAGAATTCCAGCAAACTCCTTATGGGTTGCTGGAATTTTTCGTTTCTGAGCAAGACTTGAGTCTGGCACCTCCTCACTTCTGACCCCGCGGCTCATAGCCCAAACACATACGTCTTTCCCAAACGGAGAAAAAAATGCGTGGACAGCTTTCAACTGTCCACGCATCCTCAAAGTTTAGGTCGCTATTTTTTCTGTCCTCCGTGGCAGCAACTGCCGCAGGCGGCACAATTGCCGGTGCATTTGCCGCCTGATTTATGGGATTTCCACAGAGATCGGGCGGCGAATATGGCAATCACTGCGATCGCCGCAATTACGAGCACAGTTCCCAAAATTTCAAGCATTGCAAACACTCCTTTCAGAACCGGTCATTCTGCCGCCGCGTCTACCGAACTCAGGCGGCGGGACTTATCCTCGCCCTGATAGCCCCTGCGGAACAGCAGATAGATGATCCCGGCCACCAGAGCCACAGCGATAACCGTCCAGAAGTTGAAACCTACCGCGCCGGTAAACAGCCCGCCGATCTGGTAGACGATCAGCGCCAGCACATAAGCCCACAGGCACATATAACCGATGGCGGCCCAGGTCCACTTGGCGTTGTTCATTTCCCGCTTGATGGCGCCCATAGCGGCGAAACAGGGAGCGCACAGCAGATTGAAGATCATGAAGGAGTATGCGGTGAGGCCCGTGAAAATGGTGCCCACAGTGGCGGTCAGGTTGCCGCCGTAGAGAACGCCCATGGTCCCCACGACCTCCTCCTTGGCGATAAGCCCTGTAATGGTGGTGACGGCAGCCTGCCAGCTGCCAAAGCCCAGAGGAGCAAAGATCCAGCAGATGGCCCCGCCGATGGCGGCCAGAATGGAGGCGTCGGAGTTCTCCACCATGCCGAAGGACCCGTTTTCAAAGCCGAAGCCCTGAAGGAACCAAAGAACGATGGTAGACAGCAGGATCACGGTACCGGCCCGCTTGATGAAAGACCAGCCCCGCTCCCAGGTGGCTCGCAATACGTTGCCTGCCGAGGGGGCGTGATAGGCGGGCAGCTCCATGACGAAGGGTGCAGGCTCCCCGGCGAAGGCCTTGAATTTCTTCAGAATAATGCCAGAAATGATGACCGAACCGATGCCGATAAAGTAGGCGGAGGCAGCCACCCAGGCGGAATGCCCAAACAAGGCCCCGGCAAATAGGGCGATAATGGGCATTTTCGCACCGCAGGGCATGAAGGTGGTGGTCATAATGGTCATCTTTCGATCTCTGTCCTGCTCGATGGTCCGGGAGGCCATGATGCCGGGAATGCCGCAGCCTGTGGCCACCAGCATGGGAATAAAGCTCTTGCCGGAAAGGCCAAACTTGCGGAAGATACGGTCCATGATAAAGGCGATCCGGGCCATGTAACCGATGTCCTCCAGAATGGCCAGCAGCAGGAACAGCACCAGCATCTGCGGCACAAAGCCCAGCACGGCGCCTACGCCGCCCACAATGCCGTCCAGGATCAGGGACTTGACCACTTCGTTGCAGTGAATGGCGTCCAAGCCGCCTTCAATGAGCACAGGGATACCGGGCACCCAAACGCCATATGCGGAAGGATCCGGCTCCTCCACCGTCTGTGCCTCGGCGTAAGCTTCTTCCGTTACCTCTACGGTCTCGGTATCGCCGGTCTCGTCGTCGTAGAAATACACCTCGGCATCGCCGTTTTCATAGGCTTCAATGATGGCGGAAGCATTCTCAAACTCACCGGCGGCGTCATCATATCCCTCCACATTGGAGACAAAGGGGACCAGCCAGCCATCGCCGAACAGACCGTCGTTGGCCCAGTCGGTCAAGGTAGTGCCGATGGAGACAGACCAGCCGCCCATAGCGATGGCATATACCAGGAACATGACCACTGCAAAGATGGGCAGGGCCAGGATCCGGTTGGTGACCACCCGGTCGATTTTATCGGAAACGGACAGGCTGTGCTTGGCCGCTTTCTTTTTCACCGCCTTAGACACCGCGCCATTTATGTAGGAATACCGCTGGTTGGTGATGATGCTTTCCGCATCGTCGTCCAATTCCTTTTCGCAGTCTGCAATATGTTCTTCCAGATGGGCTTTCAGGTCATTGGGAAGGGCCAGCTCCTCCATCACTTTCTCATCCCGTTCAAAGAGCTTGATGGCGTACCAGCGCAGGTACCCGTCCTCCACCTTGCCCTGAATGGATTCTTCAATGTGTGCCAGAGCATGCTCCACGCTGCCGGTGAAGACGTGAGGAAGCTCTCCGGCCTTATGGAACTGAGCAGCAGCCACCGCCTTTTCTGCGGCGGCCATTCCGCCCTCGCCTTTCAGAGCGGACATCTCCACCACTTGACAGCCCAGAGCGCCGCCCAGCTTATGCAGGTCGATGGCGTCTCCGTTCTTCCGTACCAGATCGATCATGTTCACCGCCACCACCACGGGCAGGCCCAGCTCGATGAGCTGGGTGGTCAGGTAGAGGTTCCGCTCGATGTTGGTGCCGTCCACGATGTTGAGGATCGCATCGGGCTTTTCCTTTACCAGGTAATTTCGGGCCACCACTTCTTCCAGAGTATAGGGGGACAGGGAGTAAATACCGGGCAGGTCCTGAATGACCACGTCCTTGTGCCCCTTC
>CAZXLM010000108.1:0-3127 GCA_964642055.1 uncultured Acutalibacter sp.
CGGCCATGGCGGCGGAGTGGGTCATGCCGGAGCAGCCCAGGGTCTCCACCAGGGCTTCCTGGACAATGCCGTCCTTCACGTTCAGGGTCAGCTTGCAGGCGCCCTGCTGGGGAGCGCACCAGCCGATGCCGTGAGAGAGGCCGGAGATGTCCTTGATCTCATAGGACTTGACCCATTTTCCCTCCTCCGGAATGGGAGCGGGGCCATGGTGAGGGCCCTTTTTCACCGTGCACATATTTTCCACTTCATGGGAATAGTTCATATTGGTACTCCTTTCGGTTTTATATTGTTTCGGAGCGGCGCGCCGCCCGAAATACCAATCCGAAAATTATTATACTTGCATTTGCCCGCTGTTTCAAGAGCTTTAAAACAACTTTCTGCAAATTTTTCCCCAGCCCGCCGGAAAGCATGCTCAGCGCAGGGCCTCTTCCAGCAGCGCAGAAGGCTTCCCCGTGCAGGTCAGCGTCAGCTTGTGCATGGCCCGAGTGCAGGCCACATACAGCAGGTTCCGGTCAAATGCGCCGCGGTAGACATTCTCTCCGGCGGAGGGAACGATCACCTGGTCAAACTCCAGGCCCTTTGACATCTGCACCGACATAACGCTGACACCGTTGTGGAACGCCTTGCTTTCCGGGGTGATGAGCTCCAGCTCCGCGCCCAGGTCCTTCAGCTTGCCGTACAGGATTTTGGCCTCCGGATTAGTGCGAGTCAGAATTCCCAGGGCGTTGTAGCCGCTTTCCTGAAATTCCCCGATGAGGGACAATATTCCTTCCAGTTCCTGCCGCTCATCGTCAAAGGTCAGCAGCTTCGGCTCTTCGCCGTGGCGCTCCATGGCCTGGAAATCCTGGGCCCGGGCGATCTTTTTGGCAAAGTGGATGATCTCCCAGGTGGAGCGGTAGCTCTTTTCCAGCCGCATCAGCTTTGAGCCCTCATACAGCTCGTGAAGCTCCTCCAATGTGTACTGGCAGTTGGGGTCGATGGACTGTCCAAAGTCGCCCAGAATGGTTTTCGGGCACTGGAACAGCCGATTGAGAACAGCATACTGAACGGGGGTGTAGTCCTGCATTTCGTCTATTACAAGGTGCTTGATGAGCCTACTTTCCTGCACGCCGGAAAAATAGGACTGCAAATACAGGAAGGGGTACACATCGTTCCATTCCAGCACGCCCTTTTTGACAGGCTTGTACATTCTGGCCTCGCCGATCCAGGCGTAAAAGCCCTTATAGGCTTGAAGGGACGTTTTCCACACCAGCATTTTCCGCAGGGCCTGGAAGATCACGTTGCGGTGGGGAGGCTGTTCGTCCCGGAGAAATTCATTTTCCAGCCTTGAATGGATATCGTCCGCCACCTGTTCCAGCCTTTTCAGCAAGGGAAACCTTTTGTAGGTATCCACCCGCTCCTGGATCCACCGGGCTGGGACAGAAAACTCCCCGAACACGAAATCTCCGGCATGAAACGCCGTTTTCGGCAGACTCTCGATAAACTCGTCCATCTGTTTCACAAATTCCGCCGTTCCCTTGAACCGGACCCGGCGGGTCCAAGCGGGGTCCTCCGTTTCCAGAGGGTTTCTGTCCCCCACAAAGTCTACTCCGTCCTCGATCTGCACCAGCGCCAGATCTTCCAAACTGGCTTCAAAGATGGGTTCCTCCCCCAGCTCCGGCAGAACGCTGGAAATGTAATCGCCAAACACCTTGTTGGGAGAAATAATGGTCACGTTCTGGGCCTTGATGGTGTCCCGGAAGCGGTACAGCAGAAAGGCCACCCGGTGCAGGGCGATGCTGGTTTTTCCAGAACCCGCCACTCCCTGAATAATCATTACGTCCGCCTTTTCGTCCCGAATGATCTGGTTCTGTTCCTTCTGAATGGTGGAGATGATGGACTTCATCTTTTCGTCGGAGGTGTGGGCCAGCTCCTGCTGCAAAATGTCGTCCTGAATGTTCTGAGAGCTGTCAAAGGCAAATTCCAGCTCCCCGTTTTTGATGCGGAACTGCCGCTTCAGGACAAGCTCCCCCTCTACCCGTTCCTCCGGCGATTCCAATGTAGCGGGAGTGGTATAGCGGGCGGGGCCCGTTTCAAAATCGTAAAACATACTGCCCACTGGGGAGCGCCAATCGATGATAAGAAGCTTTCTTTCATGGCGGAAGGCGTAAAGACCGATGTAATAGGAAGCCGGCGCGCCGCCTTCCGGCCTGAAATCGATACGGGCAAAATACGGGGAGTTCTTCACCTTTTTCAGCCGGTTCAGCGCGGCTACGGCTGAAGACCCGGCTGTGTCGATATCCCGCATGATTCGCTCCGTCTGGAACATTTCTTTGGCGTCTCCCTCGCCGTGGTGATCTGCCATGTACTGCTGCAGCTCCCGCTGCTCCTCTTCCAGCTGCTCCACAGAGCGCTCCGCCTCCCGCAGGGCGGCATCGATCTTCCCGGCGGTTTCCCGCAGATGGGCGGCTTCCTCCGGGAATTGAAGCTCTACGGTTTCTTTGGCAATCAGTGTTTCCTTTTCCATGGTGTTTGCTCCTTTCGAATTAGATGCTGGATACTAGATACTGAAGAAAGAACAGATAAATGATAGTTTAGCGGCGAGCCGCCGTACCCAAGTCGGGAAGAGAGTTTGTGCAGTTCACAGTTGAAAATCCCGACTGCAAGTTGCGAAGCTAAATTGGAGTTTAGCAGCGTGCCGCTGCACCCAGGTCGGGAAGAGAGTTTGTGCCAGTTCACAGTTGAAAATCCCGACTGCAAATTGCAAAGCTGAATTGGAGTTTAGATTACGTTCTTGGCTCCCCTGGAAGGGGAGCTGTCAGCCGGTAGGCTGACTGAGGGGTTTCAAAACCAGAACAAAATTTGCGGCAAAAACCCCTCCACCGCTGTTCAGCGGTCCCCCCTCCCCTTTCAGGGGAGGCAAGAGAAAGTAACTGCTAAACTATTATTTGTCAGTTACTCCCGGTCGGGCGGAGAACTTTCCTTTCGCACCAAGAAGGTCCTCGAGTGCCTGCGGCGGCTCGTCGCTAAACTATCATTTAACTTCTTTTCGTTTGATGACTGCAAACATCAGGCTGTCAAAATCCGGCAGGGCTTCGGTGATGCCCTTTTCCAGCAGTTCCAGGCCGTTTGCACAGATCTCTTGTTC
>CAZXLM010000109.1:0-3063 GCA_964642055.1 uncultured Acutalibacter sp.
TCAACCGCTATGAGCCGGGACAGCTGGTGCTGATCACCACCGGCAGCCAGGGCGAGCCCATGTCGGCGCTGACCCGCATGGCTTTTTCCGACCACAGGCAGGTGGCTATCAATCCCAACGACTTTATTATCCTTTCCGCCCGGCCCATTCCTGGAAACGAAAAAATGGTGGGCACAGTGGTAGACGAGCTGCTGAAGCAGGGCTGCACGGTGATCTATGAATCCATGTACGAGGTGCATGTATCCGGCCACGCCTGCCAGGAAGAGCTGAAGCTGATCCAGGGGCTCGTAAAGCCAAAATACTTTATCCCCGTTCACGGTGAGCAGAAGCATCTGCAAAAGCATGCCGGTCTGGCCATGGCCATGGGCATGCCGAAGGAAAATATTTTTATCGGCGATATCGGGAGCGTGCTGGAGCTTCATGAGGACCATATGCGGCGGCTGGGCGACGTACCCGCCGGCAGCATTATGGTGGACGGCCTTGGCGTAGGCGATGTGGGCAGCGTGGTGCTGCGGGACAGAAAGCATCTGGCAGAGGACGGCCTGATCGTGGCGGTATGTTCCATCGATTCCAGCTCCGGGCATGTGGTTTCCGGGCCGGACATCGTCTCCAGGGGATTTGTGTATGTGAGGGAATCAGAACAGCTTATGGACGAAGCGCGAAAGCTGGTGTATAATACTCTGGAAGCCTGCGCGCAGCAGCATGTGCGGGACTGGAGCGGCCTGAAGCAGAGCGTGAAAGACGAGCTTTCCAGGTTCCTGTACCGCAGGACGCAGCGGAATCCCATGATCCTGCCGATCATTATGGAGGTCTAAGGCGCCGGCTTTGACAGAGGATAAAAGGTGAGGTGAAGCGCGTTGCGAGGAAGAAGGAAAAGGGTCTGGGTGGTATCGCCCCTGTTTTATCTCATGGGGTTTGCAATGCTCGTCATGGCTGTCGTCACTTACCGGTACAACAAGATCACGGCCGCCGTGGAAGCCACCGCGGCAGGCCTTTCCCTGCTGGCCGTGGCGGCCTCGGACCTGATATACCGCAGAAACATCTCCACGGCGGTGAAAAGCGCTAAAAGGGTGCTGACCGCCGAGGACCAGCACGCCCTGGAGGAATTTGCCCTGCCCGTGGCGGTGGTGGCTCCCGCCGGAGATATCGTCTGGGCCAACGAAGCCTTTTCCGCTTCGCTGTGCGGAGGCAGCGAGTATCTGGGGGAAAATGTGCTCCGCTACATCTACCCCAAAACCTTCCGGCAGGTCATCGGGGAAAAGGGCGCTTCCGTTTCCCACCGGGGCCGGGAGTACACGGTGTACGGGGCCAGGGCCCAGAAGGGCTATATCCTTTACTTTGTGGACGACACCTATTTCAAGGCCATTCACAGGGAATACAGGGAAAAGAAGACCGCTGTATGCGTGGCGGTATTTGACAACCAGGAGGAGCTGATACGCGACAGCTCCGGCGGGGACGATTCCCGCGTTACCGCCGAGGTGGAGGCTGTCCTGCGCCGGTGGTCGGTGGAGGACATGGGCGGCTTTATCCGGCGGCTCGCCTCCGGGCGGTACCTGATCGTTACCGACGACGCTCATATCGAGCAGGCCAAGCAGCGCCGCTTCCGGGTGCTGGACGACGTGCGCGCCATCAAAAGCGCCAACAATAACATGAGCGCCACGGTATCCATCGGCATCGGCCGGGGTGCGGACACCGCCGCGGAAAGCGAGCGGTGGGCAAGACAGGCGCTGGATATGGCTCTGGGCCGCGGCGGCGACCAGGTGGCGGTCAAGCAGCAGGGAGACGCTTACGAGTTCTTCGGCGGCCTTTCAAAGGGCGTGGAAAAGCGGGACAAGGTGCGTACAAGAGTCATTGCGGCCACGCTGTCCGACCATGTAAAGGCCAGCGACAGGGTATTCGTCATGGGCCATAAAAATTCCGATCTTGACAGCGTGGGCTCCGCCGTAGGTATCTGGGCCGCGGTCCGAAAGGGCCTGGAAAAACCGGCGAGTATCGTGGTAAACCGGGGACAGACGCTGGCCGCTCCGCTGGTGGACGCAGTGGAAGAGGCCTACCCCGACGAGACTATCTTTATCAGTCCCCTGGAAGCGCTGCAGGAGGCCACGGAGCGGTCCCTGCTCATCGTTGTGGACACCCATTCGGTGAATTTCGTGGAAAGCTCCGAGCTGCTGGACAGGGTCCCCCGGGTCGTGGTGATAGATCATCACAGAATGATGGTTTCCCATATCAAAAACGCCCTGATCTTCTATCATGAGCCCTATGCCAGCTCCGCTTCGGAGCTGGTGACGGAACTGGTGCAGTACATCAGGGCTTCCGCCATCGACGGCGTGGACGCGGAGGCGCTGCTGGCCGGCATCACGCTTGACACCAAGAATTTCGTTCTGAAAACAGGCGTGCGCACCTTTGAGGCTTCCGCTTTTTTGCGCAGGCGGGGAGCCGATACGGTATCGGTGAAAAAAATGTTCTCAAACACTTTGGACAGTTACAAGCAGAAGGCTCAGATGGTGTCCGGAGCAGAGCTCTACAAGGGCTGCGCCATCGCAACCTCCAACTGGGATTTTGAAGACCTGCGGGTGGCGGCGGCCCAGGCCGCCGACGAGCTTTTGTCTATTCAGGGCGTGAAGGCCTCCTTCGTGCTATACCGCTCCGGTACAGACGTGAACATATCGGCCCGGAGCCTGGGAGATGTGAACGTCCAAGTGATCCTGGAGGAATTCGGCGGGGGCGGCCACTTCACCCAGGCCGGGGCGCAGATCAAGAATATCAGCATGAGCGACGCACGCCGGGCGCTGGTCCGCACGCTGGACGCGAAGCTGGAGGAGACCACTGCCCAGTAGTTTTGCCGTATTCCGCCTGTTTTCAGGCGTAAAGATCCACATACAAATAAAGAAAGGACGGTCGTACTTATGAAGGTCGTATTGCTGCAGGACGTAAAGTCCATTGGAAAAAAGGGAGAGCTTGTCAATGTCTCCGACGGGTACGCGAGAAATTTTCTGATGCCCAGGAAACTGGCGAAGGAAGCCAACGCCCAGGCCATGAACGAGCTGAAAAACGCGGAGGCCG
>CAZXLM010000110.1:0-2966 GCA_964642055.1 uncultured Acutalibacter sp.
AGTACCATGTGGTAAAACCCGCCACTGTGGAACACACCTGCGCTACCGTGGTCAATCGGATTCCTTCGCTGATGAGCGCTCCCACAGGTTATATAACCGCCGACCAGCTGGATCCGGCCGAATATCTGGCTTACCCTATGGAGTATTATCTGTAAGACGCTGAAAAAGAATAACGGGCGCGCCCAGGGGATCATATCCTCCGGGCGCTTTTTCCGCCTCCGATCCACAAATACAGAGGTATGTGCTCCCAGGCGGATTTTGCGTCTTGTGCATTCCGGACGCCATGTGTTTTTCATTTTCCATCGCACCTTTCATCGCCCTTGTCTTCCTTTTCAAAACCTCTTATAATAATAGGGAAAAATTTCAGCATCGGGAGTGCTTACATGAAAAGCGATTCGGAAAAAGCAGGCTATCTTGTCTGCGAACAAAAAACGGTCTACGCCCTGCTCATGACCAGCGCCGGTATGATGGGCGCTTATACCTATATCCTGCGGGGCGGGGTGTTTTGCAACGCGCAGACAGCAAACGTGCTTGTAATGGCCATGTCCTTTGGAAAAGGGGACTGGGAGGCGGGACTGTACTACCTTATCCCATTTTCCGCTTATCTGCTGGGCGCGTTCGTGTCTGAGATTCTGCCGTCGCCTGTCAAAAGGCTGGGCTTTTTGCGCTGGGACACCTATCTCGTTCTTTTTGAAACAGCGGCGTTGTTCCTTTTGGGCTTTGTCCCGCTGACTGTACCCCACCAGATCGTACAGGTGGCAGTCAATTTTTTGGCGTCCATGCAATATAATACCTTCCGGCAGGCAGAGGGTATTCCCATGGCCACCACCTTTTGCACCAACCATATCCGTCAAGTGGGCGTAGGCGTTGCCAAAGCGATCCGGAAAAAGGACGGCGTGGCCCTTCGCCGGGGCCTTATCCACCTAGGAATGGTGGTCTGCTTCTTTCTGGGCGCTGCTCTGCTGACGTCTCTTTGCCGTGCCATGGCGGAAAAAGCTATCTGGCTCACTTTGATCCCCATGGGCATTGTGCTGATAAAGCTCATCGCTGCCGATCTGGGTTCCGAGCACGAAGCTCTGGACCGCAAACCCTCCGGACATTGACTCTCAAAAGGGTTCCGTGACCGGCACGGTTTTCTATAGCTTTCTCCACTGGGTGGCAGCCAGCTGCCCCTATTCTGCAAAATGATGACAGAGCGCTATCGGGATCTCGACCTGCATTTCAAAATCCATCTGCTGTTCACCGCCTTATTTCCACGATGTTTTGAGGTCTGCCGTCAGGCAAATCCCACCATTCCAAAATGGCGGGAAACAAAGCGCAGAGCGAAAACTTGTTTTCGCTTTCACCTCCTAGTAACAAAAACAGCAGGAGCCTTCTCAAATGAGAGGACTCCTGCTGCTTTTATTCTCCCTGCATTTTCTAATGAGTGCTTTGTGCAGCTTTCTCGTAGGCTTTTTTGAAATCCCCGAAAGAAAAGCGCTTGATCTCGTCCTCCAGCGGATATCCCCAGGAATCATTAAAGAATTGCATATAAGCCAGCCCACAGCGGTAAGCGAGATGGACGTCATCTCTGTAATTCTCCTGCTTCTCCACCTCTTTGCAGCAGTCCACAAAGTCCTCGTAAGAAGCGGGATCGGCGCTTTTCCCATCTGCAAAAATGAAAGGATCCATATCGCCGGCAATCGCTGCCAATGAGTCTGACGGTGTCTTTTGAAACATTTCATTTAGCACATAGTAGGTCGCTAAAAAAGCCCTGTCATATGAGATACGCATCAAATTCTCCTCCTGCTTTTTTCGGATGATTCAAACCTGTAATAGGATCCCATGGACGAGGGGGCAAATTGACTCCCCCATTGAAAGTGCGTTTGTTGGCTCGCCGACCGTGGCGTTGCCACAGTACCTGTCTTGCCGCTCCTCACTAAAAACATGCCGCCGGTACGCTTTCTCAATAATGACCAGGCCAGACCTCGCCGACCGAGTCGGTAGGCGCTTAACGGTCGCCACTGGCGACCAGCACCCCTTTTGAATTCGAATCCTACTTACAGCATAGAACTCGAAAGACATTCATTGACTTTCGCCTCCTTGCTGTTTATAACATAATTAAAAGGGCATAACCTCCTTTCTTGGGCGGTTAGTCCGGGAAGTTTATACTCTCACCGTAGAACCGTCACCCTGCCCGGTGACGGTTCTGCTTTTTTATCCTTGAGGGGGCTTTCTGGGCTCTGCGGTTCTGCCAAAAAATGATATTTTCAGCGCGCACCGCGCAGAAACCGTATAGAAAAACCTGCAATCGCGAATTGCCGACCGCTCAATGCTTTTGCACTGAGTCTTCTTCGCAGATATCTGGCTGGGCTGGCAAAGAGTTCCCGCCGCTACGCTTTGGGAACTCTCTGAAGTTCCACTTTGCGAAACTTCTTCGATTTAAAATGGGTTCGAATCTCTTGCCCTTTCAAGACAATATCCCCACGCGGAAGCGTGGGGATATTGTCTTGGCTGGGCTGGCGGGATTCGAACCCACGGGTGACGGAGTCAAAGTCCGTTGCCTTACCGCTTGGCGACAGCCCAATAGTAAAACACGGAGCCCAATTCTGAGGAATCAAGCTCCGCGTCCATGTGTGGGGTGGAAGATGGGACTCGAACCCACGGTCTCCAGAGCCACAATCTGGCGCTTTAACCAACTAAGCTACATCCACCATATTGGCGCGCCAAAAGGGACTCGAACCCCCGGCCTACTGCTTAGAAGGCAGTTGCTCTATCCAGCTGAGCTATTGGCGCATTTGTAAGGGGCCGCCCCTTCGGCACACAAAGAAAACTCCCTGCAAAGGGAACGGGCAAATTGCCCCTTGTTCTCCCCAAAAGCCAGAGCCTTTGGAAAGGAGTTCAGCCCGGCGAGTAGGCCGGAGCTGAAAAATGTGGAGCGGGTAATGAAATAAAAAAGATTCCACCCGACTCGATAAAACATGGAG
>CAZXLM010000111.1:0-2575 GCA_964642055.1 uncultured Acutalibacter sp.
AATCGTAGGCATACGCTTCCGTATGATCCAAAAGGTTATCCGTAAAATGCTCCACTCATTGCCCAGTCTTGCTGCATCGCTTCCCATAACAGCGGCATGGCCAGTGCATCGTCGGCAATACCAATTACCGTTCTTGGATTAAATTCACGGGCAGGTAAAATATCTCTGAATTGCTGGCTTCCTTATTGTATTCTATTCTCACACCAAGCTTTTTCAAGTTTTCAACATGCGTATAATCATCGGTGTACAGGGAATCCCAGGTTTCATGGGCGCTTAATGCAAACCAGGCGTAACCATTTTTATAAAAGGCAAGGTCCATAGGATACCGGGGATAATCCCAGTCAAAAAGGCGGGGAACCTTCCGCAAATACTCTTCGGCCCCGGGGTCAGCCCGGTATATGACCAACTGATAAAGATGCCCTTGCTCATTCCGTGTTATGGTTCCAGGCCACTGGTTAACAAGTTCAGCTGATACCTTGTATTCTCTCAGTCCCTTTCTAATTTCCTGAACAACTTTCTCCAACCTCTCATTTTCATGGTAGCGAAAATAAAGGAGAGAAAAGAATTGACTATGCTTAAGCATATAGTGGAGAAATTCAAAATAAATATGCTGATCATAAGTTTGCTGTAAATCATATGTTTGTAGATTCGAGAAATCTTCAATATAATAGCTTTTCATTTTTGCCACCTTTATTCATAGAACCAAATGTGTATGGAACTAGAACCTGTGTGGTTCCGGGTTGGGTGATAATGAGAATAAAAGTTGTTACCGCAACCTTTTTCGGGTCCAACATAATTTCGATAACCATTTATCAATAATATTTCTATTGCAGCTTCTTGATTTTTGCACATCAAATTGTTACCTTGAGATACCCAAAGACATGCTTTTTGTAAAGACAAGGGTTCTCCAATAACCACAGTTCCTCCACTCAAAGAGGCTTTCCAATAGCTGGGATTGGAATCGGAATTAGACGTAACAATATCTTCTTCCTTTTCCCATTCTTTCTCCCAGGAAGCAGTTCTAGCATCTAAATCAGGCTGGTACCATGTTTCCTGGGGTATAGCGCCAATAGAGGATATCGCTGTAGCAAAAGCAGATACACCATAATATATTGCGGCTGCAACTATAATACCTCCGCCGCCTCCACCGCACGTATTAAAATCAAGTCTCTGGAACAAGTCGCCGTTTGAATCCGTTCTGTTTACCGGGTTATTTCCGCAGTAGAGGAACATGTTGTAGCCCGGTTTTGCCTGCCGAAATTAACAAATCTTTGCGTAACCCAATTTGCAGCTAATGCGATTGTAAACTTAATAGATATTCTTTTCTGTCAACTGTGATTGAATATCCTTCCTTCAAATCACATGCATAGCCCCAGAAGGTGTATGACGTGTAATCAGAAATTTGAGTATAGTCTTTCCCCACCTGTACCTCAAACTTGCTTCCTGCATTGTCATAAATGACAGGAGCTATACCAGAGTTGGTCGCGATATCACCTATCACGTAATAATCTTTCGTTCCTTTAGCCCAAAAGACAAGTACGCTGCCATCTTTCAAAAAAGAAGAATTAACACATCTCAGACTAAAAGCATCAGGTAATTTGTACCTTCCGTTCTTCATAGGAAAAATCATTTGAGAAGCAGGCCCACTCTTTTGAGAGTAGAGTATCATCGCACTTTCTTTTCCACACAGAACATCATCAATTTCGGCAGAATTCATATAGTGGAACGCTTCTTCTGGCTTTTCAAAAGACAGAAGAAGATTTTCAATGGGAAGGTTGAATAAGAGAAGGGTTAAGGCTGTTGCAACACATAAGCCCAAAGAAACCTTCTTCCACTTTTTCCATTTCCTAAAAAGAAATTTAATAATAATTTGTCCTACCAAAAGCAACAACGCGAATAGAAGCAGATAAATCCATATACGACGCATAAAAACTCTCCATTTTAATTTAATATTGCCCTAATGCTGGAACTCCTGCTGAACCTCCGCCATAAGTTCCTAATAAAGCAGTTCCCGCAACAACTAAAACAGCAAGGGGAAATAATTTGTTTGCAGTCATGTAATCATATTGCGTTTCAGTAAGGTTCTTTCCTATTCTTACTGTTGAAGAGCGTTCCAACTGGATTTCTAGTCTCGTATAATCGGCTTTATATGAAATTGAGTGAATACTATTTCCATCTTTGCTTGAAATCATTATTCCAGAATTATCAATTGAACCATTCATCTGTATAGCAAAGTTGCCTATTTCAATTTTTCCACCTACAGACGATCTCCACGGAGCATCAGAACGAGTTTCACGATATATCGATACATAGCTGGAATTATTGTCGCTTTCAACTAGTTCGCATTGCTTCACTCCACTTCTTACAACCCATGGATAAAGCTGTGATTCCGGAATTATATCATGCTCTCTCCATACTTGTTCAGCTGTAACAGATTCATGAAAACCGATAGCTGTGATAGTATTTTTCTTTCCTCCACCACCAAAATCATCGAGTCTGGCATACCTGCTTCCAGCAGCGTCCGTTCTGTTCACCGGGTTATTGCCGCAGTAGAGGAACATGTTGTAGCCCAGGA
>CAZXLM010000112.1:0-2554 GCA_964642055.1 uncultured Acutalibacter sp.
GCAAGCGCCGGGTGTTCCCGGGCCAAAGCGGGCTCCCAATGGTCAAAGAAAGCCAAAAGAGCTCTGGCGGCAGGGCTGTCTACCGGATCCAAAAGCTGATGATGAAAGTCTTTACTGGCTTGAAAACAATCTGCACTGCGCTGCGGATTTCCCTTTTCGTCCGCTCCTAGAATATAGCTGGAATTATCCCAAACAAATGCGGGCTTAAAAGATTTACCAGTGCGCCCAGTAGGCGATGAGGGCAATGTCATAGACCGTGGTACCAGCACCTTTTTCTTTCCACGATCCTGTTCTTCTTTCAGGGAAACCACTCGCTCCAACGCTCCGTCATCGTTGATGTACAGCGCATAAGAGATGCCGGCGTCGCTCCAGCCTGGGCGGTCCAGCTTTCCTTGGGCTGCGAGGGTCTCGTAGTACTGTGTGAGGGCCTGCAGGATCATCCGATCACCTCCCCGCTGCCCAGAGTGGGAACGGTCAGCACACCGTCCCGAAGTTTTGCACGGAAGAATCTGGGCGTGATGTTTCGGGGATCGGTATAGTCCAGGTCCCACAGCATATAGCCCAAGTCACGCTCACCCAGCAGTTCTTCCGGGCAGGGAGGGAGTTCTTCACACAACTTGAAGTTGGCGGGGAATTCCCGGCAGCCGAAGCAGGGCTGATGATAGAACTGTCCCTTCTGGATTCGGCGTTTCAAAATGTCCTGAAATTTACCCGGGTTGTCTCCTGGGGCGGCCTTGTCCGTCATGTCAAAGTGGGCCTCGATGACATAGCGCACGTCCCGCAGCAGGAGGGCGGCGCGTTGCTGAATGTCTTTTGACGCAACGATACACAATTCGCCTTTTCCCCGTTCCATCACGGTTCGGGCCCTTTTGGCGGAGAGGGTAGAGCTTACCTCATTGCGCCGCAGAGTGGTAAAACGAATGGGGGCGCAGACGTGAATGCGGTCAATACACCACTTCATACCGGGATGCCAGTAAATGGCTTCCAGCAGTCCCCTGGCGGCGGAAGGCGTCATCACGTCGTAGCTGACCCGTTCCGTCTTCATCTCAGGGCGATTGAAAGAGGCGTATTTTCCCCAGACCTCCAGAGAAATTGGCATGTAGTTCACTCCTTTCCAATGTGTTTGTTTTCCTTTATCTTTCTGAAATCCCACAGTCCGGCAACCTCCACTAAATGAACAGCCCTTTGCCGGGATCGGATTTCAGTGAAAGGCCGGTATCGGTGGAATACAGTGCTAAGTTTGTCAAAACGGCGGCTCCTCCATCCAGCAGCTCAAGATCCCCTGCCTTGAGCAGAGACTGAAAATGCTCGGGATAGATGGAGACTGCGTATTGCCCCAGACTTCGAAGCAGGCTTTTTCCCCATTCTCCGATACGCAGCCGCTCGATCAGCTGCTTTCCCTCGCCCATTGGAATGTAGACGGTTTTGGTATCGGTGTCGATCAGGTGGAACTGCTCTGCCACCGTTTTGAATGGCAGCCTTTTCTCCCGCATCAGGGAAAGGATTTCTTTTTGATCTTGAGCTCTCTTTCCCTTTAGTTGGAGCACTTCCCGAAAGTAAAAGTGGATCGCTTCCGGGTCATCAGGGGCGCTGAACCTGTTCAAAGTTAGGCGCCCCGCTTCCACAGGAATGTCGAACAGCGGGGGACAGGGATCGGGGCTCTGAAAAATCGTGACAACGCTTTCTTTTGCCTTGCGCTTTCCTTCTCGGTTGCATCGGCCGGCTGCCTGCAGGATTGAGTCTAACCCTGCTTCTTCTCGAAATACGGCGGGAAAATCCACATCTACCCCAGCCTCAATCAGGGAAGTAGACACCACCCGGCAGGGAAGCTTTTCGTTTAGCCGATTGCGGACCTCCTCCAGTATCCTGCGGCGATGGGCGGGGTACATCAATGTGGACAGGTGGAAAGAGCCTTCCGGGTCAAGCAGTTCATAGACCGTCTGGGCGCTCTTTCGGCTGTTTACAATACACAGAACCTGCTCATGTGAATTCAACTGTTCCGCCAGCTCCTGCCAGGACAGCTTCCCCGCCCTGTAAAAGCTGACTCTTTGAAACACATCTTGCCGGACTTCTTTCATTTCACAGATCTCTGTCGCAGGCTTTTCCGGCAGAAATTCGTGAAAGAGTTCCTCTAAAGCAGGTTGAGTGGCGGTGCATAGCACTGCGGAAGCACCGTAATGTTTCACCAGCTGGGAAATGGCAAAAACGCAGGGGCGCAGGTAGGGGACTGGCAGCATTTGAACTTCGTCGAAAATGATCACGCTTTCAGCCAGATTGTGCAGCTTTCGGCATTGGGAGGAACGATTGGCAAAGAGAGACTCGAAAAACTGCACGGCGGTGGTCACCACCACTGGCATGTCCCAGTTTTCCATGGCCAAAGCCAAGGTCAAAGCCGTACTGCCTGGTTTCGCCTCCTCTTCCAGGTCATACAGCACACCTGAATGGTGTTCCAATACATTCTCCTCGCCTAAAATCTGGCGAAAGGTTTTGGCCGTCTGCTCGATGATCGACGTATAGGGGATCACATAGACGATCCGGCGAAGTCCCTGAGTTC
>CAZXLM010000113.1:0-2446 GCA_964642055.1 uncultured Acutalibacter sp.
GCTATGACTTTGTGATCCTGTTCGATGTGGAAAACGGCAACCCAAACGGAGACCCAGATGCGGGAAATATGCCCCGGGTGGACCCGGAAACAGGTCTGGGATTAGTCACCGATGTGTGCCTAAAAAGGAAAATCCGCAATTACGTGGAAACGGTGAAAGAAGACGCCCCAGGATATCGAATCTACATCAAGGACAGCGTTCCCCTCAATCGGAGCGATGCAGAAGCATACCTCGCTCTGGATATTGAAGAGAAAACGATCAAGGAGAAAAAAAAGTCCGACCCCGATCTGGATCGAAAGATCCGGGATTGGATGTGCGCCAATTTCTATGACGTCCGCACCTTTGGCGCGGTCATGACCACCTTTGTCAAGGCCGCCCTCAACTGCGGCCAGGTACGGGGGCCTGTCCAGCTGAGCTTCGCACACAGCATTGAACCGATCGTCCCTCAGGAAGTGACGATCACCCGCATGGCCATCGCCTCCGAAGCAGACGCAGAGAAAAAGAGCACGGAGATGGGCCGCAAATACATCGTCCCCTATGCTCTTTACCGCTGCGAAGGCTATATCTCCGCCAATCTGGCACGGAAAACCACCGGCTTTTCGGAAGAGGATCTGGAGCTTTTGTGGGAAGCAATCCTCAACATGTTTGAAAACGATCATTCCGCCGCACGGGGCAAAATGGCAGTGCGAGAGCTCATCATTTTTAAGCACGATTCCGAGCTGGGCTGCGCACCGGCCTGGAAGCTGTTTGAGTCGGTAAAGGTCGCCCGCACTCACCCGGAAAGCGCCGCCCCGGCCCGCTCCTATCAGGAGTATCAGGTCGATGTGGAGCAATCCTCTCTGCCGGAAGGCGTGACCTGCCGGAGAATGTCGTGATGTGGCAGGAAGACGATTTTCTCCAACTTTCCGGTTTGCAGCACTTCGCCTTTTGCCGCCGACAATGGGCGCTGATCCACATTGAGAACCAGTGGCAGGAAAACCTCCGCACTGTGGAAGGAACGCTGCTTCACACCAGAGCGCACGATGAGCAGCAGCGGGAAAAGCGAGGAGACACTTTGACCCTTCGGGGACTTTCTGTCTTTTCGGCCAGTCTCGGTTTGTCTGGCAAATGCGATGTCACGGAATTTCACCGGGATCCACAAGGAGTTCCTCTCACGGGAGAAGAAGGTTTTTGGCTCCCCTATCCGGTGGAGTACAAGCGCGGCTCCCCCAAAGCCGGAGAGGAAGACAAGCTGCAGCTCTGCGCGCAGGCCATGTGCTTAGAGGAGATGCTCTGCTGTTCTGTCCCGGAAGGATCCCTTTTTTACGGGGAGACCCGCAGGCGGTTTCCTGTCATATTTACCTCGGAGCTGCGCCAAACTGTGGAAAAGCTTGCGGAAGAAATGCACGGCTATTTTCAGCGCGGGTATACGCCAAAAGGGAAGCCCGGCAAAAGCTGCTCTGCCTGTTCCCTGAAAGAGCTCTGCCTTCCAAAACTCATGAAACAGAAATCGGTCGAGGTTTATCTGCAAGAGGCGGTGAAGGACTCTCTATGAAACATCTGCTCAACACGCTGTTTGTAACTTCTGAGGATATCTATCTATCGGTGGACGGGGAAAACGTAGTCGCAAACCGGGGAAAAAGCGAAGTGGCAAGGTACCCTCTGCACACGCTGTCCGGAATCATCTGCTTTACATATCCCGGCGCTTCTCCCGCCCTTATGGGAGCTTGTGCCCAGCGGGATATCTCCCTTTCCTTCTGCACGCCCCGGGGAAAGTTTTTGGCCCGGGTGTCAGGTGAAAGCAGCGGCAATATCCTACTGCGCCGTACGCAGTACCGCGTGGCGGACGATCCACTGCAAAGTTGCCGGATCTCACGGAGCATGATCTTCGGCAAGCTGCATAACGCCCGCTGGAGCATTGAGCGAACCCGGCGAGACCACAAACTGCGGCTTGAAGAAGAAAGGTTCACTTCCGCCTCTAAAACCTTGAAGAATCTGCTCCCCGCCGTTTTGCAGGAAACTTCTTCGGGCAGTCTGCGTGGGTTGGAAGGGTCCGGCGCTGCCGCCTATTTCGCAGTCTTGGACGATATGATTTTGAATCAAAAAGAGACCTTTTTCTTCCGTGGGCGCTCCCGCCGTCCGCCGCTGGATCCCTTTAACGCGATGCTTTCCTTTGCGTACAGCCTGCTTGCTCACGATTGCGCTTCTGCTTTGGAAAGCGTTGGCTTGGATTCCTACGCCGGTTTTCTTCACCGGGATCGCCCTGGACGAGCTTCCCTGGCGCTGGATCTGATGGAGGAACTGCGCCCCTGTATGGCAGATCGGTTCGTGCTCACTTTGGTAAACAACCGAATGATCAAATCGGAGGACTTTCAAAAAAGCGAGGGCGGCGCAATCTATTTAACGGAGAACGCCCGCCGGGCATTTTTGAAAAGCTGGCAGGAGAAGAAACGAGAAACGCTCACTC
>CAZXLM010000114.1:0-2344 GCA_964642055.1 uncultured Acutalibacter sp.
GTCCTTTGCCGCCATTCCGAGGGCGGTAAGGACAGCTTTTCCAAATTTGTTCATGTGCTTACTTCCTTTCTCTGCCTCCGAGGCAGTATCTTTTATTGCTACCTCATGGCCCGCCCTCCCTACCGGGACGACAGCTATGTGATTGCCTCTAATATGCCTTTGCCTGTACCTTGCACCCTGCGGATCGTACTGGCACATATAGCCGCAAGATACTTCCCTTTTCACGCCGTTGCGGATATCGCTTGCAAGATTGGCGTCATTGATGTAAAGGTCGGCAATAACAAAATCGCCCTCCCGGCGGACGTTTTGCGCGTGCCCGCGGGAATAGGCGTTGTAGTTTTCCGGTGTTACATTTTCCGTGGGGTGCCCGTCTGTCACAGGTTTGCCTTCAAAGCTTGCAAGGGCCGCCTGAGAAAACACCTCTTCCGGCGGCCTGTCTACCGATACTAGCCTTTCAGGATCTCCGTCAAGATTTAATTCCCTCGCCAGGTAATCCTGAGATCCCGTGCGCGCAATTGGAACGTTTTTGCAGATCAAATATCCTTCCGCCGTCTCGATCTGGTTGGGGCTGATTTGTGTGCCGTAATACGCCAGCATCAGTCCACCCCCGATACAAGCGTTTCTTGATCTGCCGATTCTCCGGCCACGGCCTCCAGCAGCAGATCGGCAATAATCGCCTGATGATCGGTCTCATCAGCATTGATCTCCAGGAACTTTTCTAGGTGTCTGGGCGGTGCAAGCGCCATAACGGCGGTATACAGCCGCACAGTCTCTGTTTCCGCCGCAAGCGCCCGCTTCAAAAGCTCTATGTATTCCGGCTTAAATTCCATGCAATCACTCCTTTTCTGCTTCTCGATAGGCCTTCTCCCAGGCCCTGTATTTATCGTCATTTGCCCGTTTGTGCTTTTCAAACGTCTGATAGGTTTTAGGCACCTTATCGCCCAGTACGATGCGGTATTTTTCCCACTGCCGGTAGTTTTCGAGCCATTTTCTTCTAGCTGCTTCCTTCCGTCGGTAAAACTCAATTTCTTCTTTTGACCTTGGGTCAACAGAAAAAGGATTCTTCCGGGGATCGGAAAAATCCTTGATTTTTTTTATTTCTTCTGGTGTTTTCCCCGCCTTCGTCCAGGGAATAAGAACGTGCAGACAATTCGGGTGAATATTCAAATAGGTGTTCCACAGCTCATTCGGCCCGTTCACATCTATCTTTCCAAACGCTGAAGCCAGTGGAGGAAAATCCGGGTCTTTCCCGCTCCGGGAATAAACCCGCCCCTCAAAAGGCGCGCAAATCGGGCAGCTTGTAGAATGGCTGCTGATCTTGTAAAGGTCATGCTCCGGGTCGGCGGTCAGCACCGCCATGACCTCTGCCTGCCGGGAAGTGGTGCGGCAGACCATAGCGCCGTAAGTGTGCAGGCTCCAGTGTCTTCCTGCTTTGTCTACAAAGGCGGTCACGCCCTCTCTCACAAGAGATTGTACAAATTCCGGCACCTGATTTCTCACGCCCTGCCCCTTTGCCTCCATAGAAGCCACATTTTCCAGGCCGATTCGGCGGTAAATATCGCTTTCTCGCCGACCAAGTATGTTTTCCTGCAAAAAGTTCATGGTGGTCATATTCGCCTCTGTGATCTCTCCCATCAGGTTCATCACAAGGCTTTCCACCACGTTCAGCTGTTCCAAGGTCAGCGCCGCAGCATTGGCATAGCCGGAAAGGTGCTTTTTCACTGGTTCAAGGATTTTTCTTGCTTCCGGCACCCTCACATAAAACTGCTTTTCGATCATTTTGGGAACATATTCCCAGCAATCGCTTTCCAGCTTGCGGAGGATCTTCTGCACCCTCTCCAATGCCGCCACAGCGTGATAATCCACCAGCCCCTGAGAACGCAGACGGCCTATTTCGTTTATGATAGACGTTTCGGCCCGAAGAAACAGCCGGATCAAATATTCCAGTTCTTTTTCATTGGGAGCTCGGTTCAAGGTAGGCATAGGATCACTTCCGGTAAAGATAGGCATAATAAATGACCGCCGCAAGGAACGCCACAAAAAGCACTATCCATGCAACAGCCACCATTGCCATCTTATATTTGAGATACAAATCAATCATTTTTTGACATGCTATGACCTTTTCGTTAAAATCTAAATATGGGGAAGGGGGTGAAACTATGAAAAATTTTAGCGACTTCGGTAAGTCTCTTGCTGAAACTGATTTTCCAAGTCATGTTTCAACTATGATGCCAAATCTTACTCCTGATGAGGCCGAAGATATTCTGCGTGTCCTTTTGATTGTTCTAAAAGAATATCACGAATGGAATCAGCAAGATCAGTAGAACCGCTCTCCATCTGCCGC
>CAZXLM010000115.1:0-2280 GCA_964642055.1 uncultured Acutalibacter sp.
TAAAGTCCGGACGGATAAAGTTCTGGTTCCCCACCTCGCCGGAATGGACCTTTACAGCCACTTTGCCCGGCAGCGTTACGCCCAGGGCGTCATACAGACGGATCACAGCTTCCGGAGTGATCTCCTTCGTAAAATAAACCTTTGCCTTGCTCATTTTGATTTCCTCCCAAATCTTTGCTTTTCAGTCGCAGCTCTCTATTTTCAGTGTAGCAAAATTCCCCGCAAAGTCAAGGGGTTTCCTGAAAACTTTACATTTCTCTATTTTCAGTGTAGCAAAATTCCCCGCAAAGTCAAGGGGTTTCCTGAAAACTTTACATTTCTATCTCGATCAAATAAATGTCGTTTACACCCAGCTGGGCGGTAACGGCCAGCACGCCGTTTTCCCAGGTAAAAGGCCAAAGCTCCCGCACCAGAGCGGTTTTTTCTTTCAGGGCTTCTATCTCCTTTCGGTTCATGTCCTGGGGACTGCCCATGTTCTCCCAGACCTTCAGGGGATTGCAGTGTTCCTCGTCGATGCGGCAGACGGTGACCTGCCCCGGATTTCTGGGGCATTCCAGCTTGACAATAGCTTTCTCCTTCGGCAGATCAAGGTTCTTCATCTTCTGACGGAACAACAGCGCCTGCACCGTCCCTGTCCGGCGGAAGGCTGCAATGCCTATTTCGCCTTTCGTAGCGTCCTCTCCCAGATCCAGCCGTTCCTCCCCCGCCATGGCCAGCAGTTTCATGCCGTAAAACACCGGCTTGGGAACACCGTCCTGGGTGAGCATGCCGAACCCGCCGTGGAAAGGCTGAGGGAAGGGGTGAAGCTCTTCAAAAATATCGCTGAAGCACCAAATGCTGGAACCGTCCACATGCTCCGCCACGTCCAGCGCGGTCTTCACATCGTAGGCAGCCACTTTTCTTGTGTCGTTGGTATAAGAAGAAAACCCGGCGCTTTCGTTCCACTCGGTATAGTAGACCGGCAGTCCTTTCGCCTGCTGCTTTACAATGGGGGCATTTTTGAGGAAGGTGTCGTTGGGAATATCCTTTAACTCCGACTGGTCTGGGGAAATGGCTCGCTGGCCTGCCAGGAAGGTTTTTTCCTTTATAGCGGTAAGGTCGGGCATTTCAAAATGAAAATCGGGAGCTTTCCCGCTTTCCATATCGCCCTGGTCCTCCACCCCGCCCAGGGGGTCCCCGGCGTATTGGTGGGTGGAAATGAAATCCACCGGCACCTGGTTTTTCTCGCAGAAATCCATAAAGGAGCGCACCCATCGGCTGCTGCTGGTAGAAGGACCGCCCACCCTGATTTTCTCGTCCACTGACTTGATCGCCCGGGCCGTGGCTTCATAAAGCTTGAAATATTCGTCCCGGGTGCCAGAGAAGAACACAGGCAGGTCCGGTTCGTTCCACACCTCAAAGGGCCAGGCGCGCACTTCTTCCGGGCCGTAGCGGTGCTCTAAAAAGCGGACAAATCTGCGGATATATTCCGCCCAAGCCTCGTAATCGGCAGGCGGGGAAATGCAGGGCTTATAGAAGAACATGCCCCTATCGTCCCTGGCGGCCAGGGCCTTTGGCATAAAACTCAGCTCCACAAAGGGCTTCATGCCCGCTTCCAGCACATTGTCATAGGCCACGCCGCAGGCATGGAAGCTCTGCTCGGTAAACTGCTCCGCCCCGGGAAAGGGCATCATATCCGCGAGGGTATGCACGGTGTTCATATCATCGCAGAAGATCCCGTGAAAGCGGACATAGCGGATCCCAAGCTCTTCGTGGATAAATTTTAACTGCCGGGTGTAGTCCGTCCGCAGGGCAAGCAACGCATGGCCGCTGCCCACACAGTACTGCCAATGCTTTTTGTGGGGGTAGGTTTTGCAGTCCTTTGCGATCGTAAATTCCATCTCTGTCTCACTTTCCTTCCTGTATCTTGGCAAAACGTCCTATTATTTTACAAAAGCGAAACGCCAGCAGGGGGAGGCTTGCCCTTTCCCTCTCATGCATGGGCGTGCCACTGACATTCGGTAAGCTCCAAATCCGTAAATTCCGCGCGGAAGGAAGAAGCCTCTGGACTGCAGGCGTACACGCCAAAGGATATCTCTCCGGCGCCCTCCCACAGGTGGCAGATGCGCATCTGCCGAAAAATTTTCCCGTCCTTGCTGCACTCCAGGCAGTAGTCGGACTCCCGGCGGCTCAAACGGTACCACATTTCCTTGATATCAGCGGGAATATCGGTGGTAGCCCAGTCGGAATGCTCATGTACGGTAAGGAAGCAAGCAACCGAAAACAAGAGATAGACCGCCA
>CAZXLM010000116.1:0-2049 GCA_964642055.1 uncultured Acutalibacter sp.
CGCAGAAGTATTCATACCCCCTGCGCCCGCTGGATACCGCCGCCCGGCTGGCAAGGAACTGGGAGATCTCCTTCTCCGTGATGGCTCTGCCGTCTCCGAAGATCCATTCCGTGGCGAGCTCGTCCGCGGTCAAGATCACCGCCGCAGCCATAGCCTGCTTTTCGGTGGTATCGTTGTCGGACAGCGCCTTATAGTGCTTTTTATAAAGCTCCTGCGCCCGGCTCACATTGTCTCTAGAATAGAGCTTCTCCACAAACTCCCGGCCGGCAAAACCATAATTCTTTCGCAGCGTTCCGGCTGTTGTATGGCCGTCCTCAACGATCCTGTGGGCGGCGCTGCACTCGATCTCGATCACCCGGTTCACCGCCCCGGCGCCGCTGGCTGTTCCTGTAATGGGCGTTTCGCCACTTGTGAGGATACAGTTGCGCCAGGTGGGGGTCTGATCCACGCCGCCGTTCTTGTTTCCCCGGGTGCGTCCCACCCCCTCAGCCAGAGCGTACACGTCAAACTGCAGCCTTCCACGGCTGTCTTTGGCCAGCTGAAGCTCGTCCACGATCAGCGGCAGATGGTTTAAAAAGGCTGCCAGTTTTTCACGGCCTACCAGGGTGCTGTTGAAGGTCTGGATATACCGCCCCATCTCCGGGTTCCCCCAGACGGACGCCGCAAGCATGAGGGCCACCGTTTTACCAGTGCCGGAATCCGCGCCCCACAGATGCACGAAAAAAGGCAGCGATCCGCAGGGCTCTACCAGCACCGAGGCAAAGGAGGCCGCCAGAACGATACGGGCCATCACGCCCCCCTGCCGGACAGAGCGGGCAAGCTCCAACCATTTCTCCCGCTTTCCAGCCTGTCGTATGCTGTCGAAAATGTGCCGAAAATTGGCATCTCCGTCGAAAATCAGGTCCTCCACATAGGGAGAAAAGCCCTCGTTTGCTATGTACCCCAGCCGGGAAATGCTTTTTCGCTCCGGGATCAGATCGTAATTTAAGTTCTCCAGATCGGAGATATAGCGGACCAGCGCCCGGCTGTTCTCGCTTGTGACAGCCACCCCCATATTAGCCAGGGACAAAATGGCTGTATTGGAGGCCAGGGTCTTTTTGTCGGAAATGACTTCCCGCCAGCGCCTATCTCCCTTGCAGAAAGCAAGCTTCAACTTCTCTTCTCCTGTGTCGATGTTGATGAGCCGCTCCACCGGCAGGATCGGGTGGGGACAGGCGATCTCTTCCCCAAATTTACCGCGGCGCGAAACGCCGTAATCGTCCGCCTGCCATTCCCCGGCGTCCAGTTCCAGCTTCTGACCGGTAAATTCCGTGACCCGTTCCATATATACCATGCGGTCGCTCTGTGTCTTGGATTCGATGTAGGTCTTCATCATTTTCTTAAATCCGCTGGCAGTGATCCCAATAGCCTTGGCATATTCCGCAAGCCGATTCGTGGCCACCTCCCGCTCGAAGGGATTCGGGATCGCCAGGATATCCTCATAGGGCGCCGGGGTCAGAAAATCTTCTTTTGTATACTCAAATTGCAAGCTTTCACCTCCAAGGGTTCTCCTGGAACCATTCTTCCAGAAGGTCCATCTGTCCCATGATCTCTCCGGCCCGCCCGCCTCTGGGCAGGAAAAACAGCTCCTGCCGCAGCTCTACAAATTCCTGCTGCCGGCTCTCATACTCCCGGCGAAATTCCATCGCCCTTTTCTCTCTCAGCAGCCGGCTGTGATTCCGCGCCTGCCGCTCCAAAGTGCGTGGGCGCTCCCCGGTAAGGCCCAGGGAAAAATCCGCGTTGAGCTTCAGCGCCGCCTCTCTGGGTGACAGGCTGAAAAGCTTTACAACAAAATCGATGACGCTGCCGCCCGTATCGCAGACGTAGCACCACCAGCCTTTTCCACCGGAATACAGCTGTAAGCTGGGGTGACTGTCCGCGTGAAACGGGCAGCATATCCTGCCCTGCCGGTCCGGCTCAAAGCCGTACTGCACGACTGCTTCCCTGACCGGGACCTGCCGCCGGATCTCTTCAAACAGATTCGGCATAAGGCGCCTCCCCCTCCGGCAG
>CAZXLM010000117.1:0-2040 GCA_964642055.1 uncultured Acutalibacter sp.
CTGCCGGAGGGGGAGGCGCCTTATGCCGAATCTGTTTGAAGAGATCCGGCGGCAGATTCCGGTCAGGGAAGCGGCGGTGCGGTACGGCTTTGAGCCTGACCGTCAGGGAAAGATCTGCTGCCCGTTCCATGAGGACGACCACCCCAGTCTACAGCTCTATTCCGGCGGAAAAGGCTGGTGGTGCTACGTCTGCGATACGGGCGGCAGCGTCATAGACTTTGTTGTAAAGCTTTTTGACTTGTCACCCAGAGAGGCGGCGCTGAAGCTCAATGCGGATTTTTCCCTGGGCCTTACCGGGGAGCGTCCCCGCACTTTGGAGCGGCAGGCGCGAAATCACAGCCGTCTGATGGGAGAGAAAAAGGCGATGGAGTTTCGCCGGGAGTATGAGAGCCGGCAGCAGGAATTTGTAGAGCTGCGGCAGGAGCTGTTTTTCCTGCCCAGAGGCGGGCGGGCCGGAGAGATCATGGGACAGATGGACCTTCTGGAAGAATGGTTCCAGGAGAACCCTTGGAGGTGAAAGCTTGCAATTTGAGTATACAAAAGAAGATTTTCTGACCCCGGCGCCCTATGAGGATATCCTGGCGATCCCGAATCCCTTCGAGCGGGAGGTGGCCACGAATCGGCTTGCGGAATATGCCAAGGCTATTGGGATCACTGCCAGCGGATTTAAGAAAATGATGAAGACCTACATCGAATCCAAGACACAGAGCGACCGCATGGTATATATGGAACGGGTCACGGAATTTACCGGTCAGAAGCTGGAACTGGACGCCGGGGAATGGCAGGCGGACGATTACGGCGTTTCGCGCCGCGGTAAATTTGGGGAAGAGATCGCCTGTCCTCACCCGATCCTGCCGGTGGAACGGCTCATCAACATCGACACAGGAGAAGAAAAGTTGAAGCTTGCTTTCTGCAAGGGAGACAGGCGCTGGCGGGAGATCATTTCAGACAAGAAGACCCTTGCCTCCAACACGGCCATTTTGTCCTTGGCCAATATGGGGGTGGCCGTCACAAGCGAGAACAGCCGAGCGCTGGTACGGTATCTTTCCGACATGGAAAACCTCAATTACGACCTGATCCCGGAAAGCAAGAGCATTTCCCGGCTAGGGCACATCGAGGGCGAGGGCTTTTCTCCCTATGTGGAGGGGCTGATCTTTGACGGACAGCAGGAATACCGAAAAACATTTGAATCCATTCATGAAAAAGGTAGTAGAAAAAAGTGGATACAGCTTGTTAAAGAAATCCGTCAAGGCAATATTATAGCTCGGATTATTTTGGCTGCGTCTTTTGCGTCTGTATTGGTTAGCCCATGTGGGACGTTGCCATTTTTTGTTCATCTTTGGGGCGGTTCTGGAACGGGAAAAACAGTTGCACAGATGCTGGCGGTTTCGGTGTGGGCCAACCCGGAAAAAGGTCTGTTTTTTCAAACCTTTAACGCTACGGTGGTAGGTCAGGAAAAACTGGCGGCGTTTCTGAATCACTTACCTCTTGTTTTTGACGAATCTCAGCTTTTGAAAAACAGCAAAACTAAGTTCAATGTTTACAATCTTTCCGAAGGTGTGGGACGAACTAGAGGTAATAAAAACGGAGGCTTGGATATTACGCCTACATGGTCTAACTGTATCATTACCAGCGGCGAAGAGCCTTTGACTGCTTCCAACTCAGCAGGTGGAGAGGTAAACCGGATTATTGAGATACAATGTCTGGAATCAAAAAAAATTATTGAAGATGGCGCTAGTACTGCAAATTTGCTGAGACAAAACTATGGCTTTGCCGGCCGGGAATTTGTCGAAAAGCTTTATGCAGATAACAACGTTGAACAAGCACAGGAACTTTATAAAAAGCATTATAAGGCTGTTTCTGAGAACGACACCACCGAAAAGCAGGCAATGGCTGCGGCGGTGATCCTGACCGCGGACGAGCTCGCCACGGAATGGATCTTCGGGGACGGCAGGGCCATCACAGAAAAGGAAATTTCTCAGTTTCTTGCCAGCCGGGCGGCGGTATCCAGCGGGCGCAGGGGGTATGAATACTTCTGCG
>CAZXLM010000118.1:0-1877 GCA_964642055.1 uncultured Acutalibacter sp.
AGCTTCAGGCCATGGGCGTGGAAAACGTGGCCACCTTCGACGCCCATGACCCTCGGGTGCAGAACGCCGTTCCCCTTATGGGTTTTGACAACCTGATGCCCAGCTACCAGGTATTAAAGGCCATGTTCCGCAATTTCCCCGACCTCTCTACGGAACGGGGGGACTTTATGATCGTCAGCCCCGACGAGGGCGCTTTGAACCGGAACATGTACTACGCTTCTGTGCTGGGCGTGGATATGGGCATGTTCTACAAGCGCCGGGATTATTCCCGGGTAGTGGACGGCAGGAACCCCATTATTGCCCACGAATATCTGGGCTCTGACGTAGAGGGCAAGGACGTGTTCATTGCCGACGACATCATTTCCTCCGGGGAATCCATGCTGGATATCGCCTACAACCTGAAGGCCAGAAAGGCCAGGCGCATTTTCGCCTATGCCACCTACGCTATTTTCACCAACGGCCTGGGCTCCTTTGACAAGGCTTACCGGGAGGGCTGCATCGACGGAGTGTTCGGTTCCAACCTGACCTATCGCACGGAGGAACTGAAAAACCGCCCCTGGTTCTATGAGGTAGATGTTTCCAAGTATATCGCCTATTTCATCTCCGCCCTGAACCACGATATTTCCGTAAGCTCCCTCATCGACCCTCATCAGAAGATAGACCTTCTGCTGGGAAAGCGCCGGGCGGAACGCAGTAAATATATGGGGTCTCAACTGAGCTTCGAAAAATAAAAGTCCGGCGGCGGATCATTTTCGCGTGGCGAATGATTTCTGCCGCGCATATCATACTTACATAAATGCCGTGAAGAAAAGGGAGTACCCATCAGCGCGGAGCATCAGAGAATAAGGGCCGGCGGCAGAACCGCTGTCTGAAAGCCCTTTCTGCTCCCACCGGGGAAATGCGTTTCTGAGCAGGCGGGAGGAAATTCCCGCCCGGGTGGAGCCGTTACATTCCGGAGCGGTCAAAAAAGCCGTTCATGAGCGAAAAAACGAAGTGGAACCGCGGCAGCATACCGCCTTCGCAGATGGAGTTTTTCTGTCTGCGGGGCGGTTTTTTTGAAAGGAGCTGATACGGATGTTTCAAAAGCTGAAAGAAGATCTGGACGCGGTGATGGAGCGGGATCCGGCGGCCCGGTCCAGAGCGGAGGTCTTTTTCCTTTATTCGGGCTTCAAGGCAGTGCGTGCCCATCGCCGGGCCAACTGGTGCTACAGGCACAACATGAAATTTCTCGCCCGCTGGATCTCCCAGCACTCCCGGCGGAAAACGGGAATTGAAATACACCCCGCCGCCAAGATCGGAAAAGGGCTGTTCATCGACCACGGCATGGGCGTGGTCATCGGCGAGACCACCGAGATCGGGGATTTTTGCACCCTGTATCAAAACGTGACCCTGGGCGGCACCGGCAAGGATCACGGCAAGCGCCACCCCACCTTGGGGAACAACGTACTGGTCGGGGCGGGCGCCAAGGTGCTGGGCCCCTTCACCGTGGGCGACAATGCCCGGGTGGCCGCCGGTGCGGTGGTTCTCAACGAAGTGCCGCCGGACGCCACAGCGGTGGGCGTACCCGCCCGGGTAGTAAAAATCGGCGAGAAAAGGGTGGGCTCCGCCAGCGCCCAGCTGGATCAGATCCATGTGGCGGACCCGGTCTCCATGGAACTTTGTCACCTGCGGGGACAGCTGGAAAGAATGCAGAATCAAGTAAACGAACTGGAAGACGCTCAAAAGCAGAAGACCTCCGGCGAAAGCCGGGAATGATCAGGAGGATATCGTTATGGAGCTTACCAACACGCTGACAATGAAAAAGGAAATGTTCGTCCCTCACGAGCCGGGAAAGGTCCGCATGTACACCTGCGGCCCCACGGTGTAACACTTTGCCC
>CAZXLM010000119.1:0-1808 GCA_964642055.1 uncultured Acutalibacter sp.
TGCGGCTTTTCCGCCGGCGGCCACCTGGCCTGCTCCCTGGGCACCATGTGGGACGATCCGGAGCTTTTGAAGGTCTACGACAACCGGGGCGGTCAAAACAGGCCCAACGCCATGATCCTGGGCTATCCCGTTATCACGGCGGACGAATTCGCCCATGTGGGATCCATTGAAAACGTCAGCGGCTGTAAGCAGGGGACTCCAGGTTATGCATATTTCTCGCTGGATAAGCGGGTCAGCGAAAAGACCTGCCCCGCTTTTGTGTGGCATACCGCTGAGGACGACTGTGTTCCTGTGGAGAACAGTTTGAAGCTCCTGTTCGCCCTGCAAAAATACAAAATATCCTATGAAGCCCATATTTTCCCTACGGGCTGGCACGGTATGTCCGCCTGCACGGTGGAAACCGGCAGCCGCGACGACTACAACGCCAAATGGCTTCCCCTGGCAATAGACTGGCTTGACAGGCAGTTTGAATATCATGCATAGGGCCCGCGCTATGAGAAACAGAATCTTTGAGATCATTGAAGTATCGAAACCGGGGGACAAATGGAGCCGCGCGTATGACGTCATTATGATGTGCGTCATTTTTCTCAGCATGATCCCCTTGACCTTTAAGCAGAGCAGTCCTGCCTTTTCGGCTATCGATACCGCAGCCGCGGTCCTGTTTATCGTGGATTACGGCGCACGGCTGCTGACAGCCGATAAAAAGCTGAAAAAGGGCTGGGTTTCCTTTTTGATTTATCCCATCACCCCCATGGCAGTGATTGACCTTCTTGCCATTCTGCCTTCGCTTTCCCTGCTGTCTTCAGGGTTCCGGCTGCTCAAGATATTCCGCCTGTTTCGCACCTTTCGGGTGTTCCGTGCGTTCAAGGCGTTTCGGTATTCCAGAAGCATTGAGATCATTCTGGACGTGATTCGGCAGCAGAAAACACCGCTGCTTGCCGTTTGTACGCTGGCTCTGGGCTATGTGCTGGTTTCTGCGCTGGTCGTGTTCAATATCGAGCCGGACACTTTTACCACCTTTTTCGATGCTGTTTACTGGGCGACGATAAGTCTGACAACCGTCGGGTACGGCGACATCTACCCGGTGACAACAGTGGGACGAATTGTAACCATGGTTTCTTCCTTTGTAGGGATCGCCGTGGTGGCCCTGCCTGCCGGCATCATTACCGCCGGATATATGGACAGGATCCAGCAGAGCAGGAAGCCCTCTGAAAAAGAGAAAAAGGACTAGATTTTTGCCGGATTTCCCTGTCTGCGGCGTGAGATTTGATTGACGGTTTTCACAAACACACGCTTCCAGGGCATATTCTGTTTTGCGGGCAGTTTACCCGGGAAGGAGGTGCGCTTGTGGAGCTCCGGAAGTTTTTCCTACGTCCTCACCATCTTGCAAAAGCGGGGGAAAGCGGGTATAATGACGGTAGCATTTTTGGAAGACTGTGAGGGCATTTTATGAAATTAGGGATCGTAGGGCTGCCTAATGTGGGCAAAAGCACCCTGTTTAACGCCATTACCAACGCGGGCGCGCAGTCCGCAAACTACCCCTTCTGCACTATCGAGCCCAATGTGGGCGTGGTGACCGTGCCGGACAAGCGGCTCCTTAAGCTGCGGGATATGTACGAGCCGAACAAGTTCACCCCCGCCACCATCGAGTTCGTAGACATCGCCGGCTTGGTAAAGGGCGCCTCCAAGGGCGAGGGGCTGGGCAACAAATTCCTCTCCAATATCCGGGAGGTAGACGCTGTCGTCCATGTGGTGCGCTGCTTTGAAAACGACGATATCGTCCATGTGGAGGGTTCCATCGACCCGGG
>CAZXLM010000120.1:0-1797 GCA_964642055.1 uncultured Acutalibacter sp.
ATGCTGCCCCGCTCCACAAAGGGCAGGAAGGCGTCCTGCTGGGCCTTGTTAAAGCGATGTATCTCGTCCACGAACAGCAGGGTCTTTTCACCCATCAGGCGGCTCTGCTCCGCCTCGTTCATCACTTCCTTGATCTCTTTGATCCCGCTGGTGACGGCGCTGAAATTGATAAAGCTCGCTTTTGTTTTTCCTGCAATGATCCGGGCGAGGGTGGTTTTTCCCACACCTGGCGGCCCCCAAAAGATCATGGACGACACCCGGTCCTGCTCGATCAGGCGGCGCAGGATCTTTCCCTCTCCCAGCAAATGCTCCTGCCCCACAAACTCCTCCAGGGTCTGAGGCCGAAGCCGGGTAGCCAGCGGCGTATCCTGCGGATCCGGCTCAAAAAAAGTCTGCTGTCTCAAAGGACTGTCTCTCCTTTCCGCTTTTCGCGGGTCCGTTTGGCCCCGATATAAGCCTCCTGTAAAACGCCTCTCTTTTCTTCATTATAGATAAGACGTCCTGAAAAATCAATCCCGCCCTGCAAAGCTGTCTGTTTCTTGACTGCATTTTAGAATTGTGTTAAAATAATTTTATAAAGAAATTTCCTGCCCGTCAAAGCGCGGGCAGCTCAGTGAAAAACGGTAAAGGAGAACACTACAATGAAACGCGGCTTTTCCACGGTTTTGGCAGTTCTGCTGCTGTGCGTCTGCTGCACAGGGTGTACGGCGGGGGAACGGGCCCGCTTCTCTGCCAAGATCATAAACGGAAATCTCAATGATATCACCAGTCTTGCCGAAACCGTACTGAAAACCGGCGAAGTGCCGGAAGACGCCTTTTTCGAGGGTGTGGAGACGATCAGCTATACCGCCCCAAACTGGGTGGATTTCTGCACCGGTGCTCGGGACGGCTCCTCCGATCCTGCTTACTGCGGCTTTTATTACACGCCGGAGGACCAGCCTATGGGCTACCAGGGAAAAGACATGGAACTGACGGCGAAGAACTCCGGCTGGGGCTGGCAGGATCCGAACGGCGGCGAGTATTACACCCAGCGCATTCGCTCCCGCTGGTTCTATTACGAAATGTATTTTTAGGCTGTTAAACGGTTCTTTTGATACGCTGAGTCCCGCCGCGAAGTCGCGGCGGGACTCTTATTTTGCGGCGCTGTCCGAACGCTCCGGGTTTTTACAGAAAACCCGCAGCCACCTCCGCTGTCATTGAGTTTTCTCTACCTCACCGGCGGTATGACGAACGGCGCTTCAAGCTGCGCTTCTCCGCTCAGTCAAAATAGAACAGCTCCTCAAACTTTTTATCCAGGGCAATGCACAGGACCAGTGCCAGCTTGGCTGTGGGGCTGAACTGCCCGGTTTCAATGGAGCTGATGGTGTTCCTGGAAACGCCTACCATTTCCGCCAGCTGGGCCTGGGAAAGTCCCTTTTCTGTGCGGATATCCTTCAAATTGTTCTTTAAAATCAAAGCATCGTTCACAGCGTCACCCCATAAAGCCCAGCACTACCATCACTCCGGCATAAATCATAAAAGCCGCCCAGAGCACCGCCAAAAATGCTTCGTGCTTTCTTTTCAGCTTCACAGCCTTATAGAGCCACAACCCTGTTGCCGCCGACAGGATAATGAGAAAGTACCCGTAATTCATGCCTGAGTCCAGTATCACACGCTCGACAAACATCAGCGCGAACGTAACGGATAGGCCAATCAGTCCGGCTATCCGCTGGCCTTTCCGTATGACTTCCAGTTCATAAATATCCCTATTCTGATTCTCATTTCTGCTTTTCGCCAAAATTTCTTCCCGGTTCATCT
>CAZXLM010000121.1:0-1758 GCA_964642055.1 uncultured Acutalibacter sp.
AGAGCCCAATGCGGTGTATGCATTGGTGTTTACATTTGTTATGTCGCCTTTGTTAGTATACTTCTCAATTTCAACCTTATGCTTACCAGCTTTTAAGGCTTGCATTTCCAGAACGCAGTCCCAACCAGCTGCTTTAGGAATAAAGCCCGTGCCCGATTCGGCATTTACCACTATCGAGCCAGTTCCAGGCGTTGTCGTAAGAATATTTTCTGTCGCGGTCGCAGTGAAAGCGAAACCGGTGGCACCCGGATTATAATCAAAGACCGCTTTGGGATAGTTGTATTGAGCCGGTTTGGAACCAGTTCTAAAACCACGAACTACCTCGTTAGTATTGCAAATCGGGTTTGTGTTAATCGTATCTTGGTACGCCATCGAACCTCCGGGGAAGTCTATCCGGAAGCTGCTGTTCGATCCCAGACCCTGTTCGGCCATATCGTCTGTTATCTGCGTAGTGGTCAAATCCAGGTCTACAGCCAGATAAAAATAGTCGTCTTTTGCAACTATGTACGGATCGTCTTCTGTGCCGCTTCCTTTTTCCGGCGCTGCTGCTATAGCATTAATAGCCGCTACCTGAGTCTTAAGGTCCTCCAAAGTTGTAGCGTTAGTTGATGCGTTAGCTGCACCTCTCACTGCAGTGTTAAACACCGTCGCGCCATCATAAAAAGCGTCGGCTACAGCTTGAGGTAGTGTCACCACAGACATATTCACTGCCACTCTGTCTGAGTCTAATGCTTCGGCAGCGCTTGCACTCATCGGAATCGACGCCGCTATCAACATTACCGCTAACAGTCCTGTCAACAGTTTTTTGAGCTTTGTCTTCATAAATCTTCATTCCTCCTGTTTGGTGTTTGTTTGCTTGCTTTTCCTGTCTCTTTGTCTCGGCTTCTTTATTCTCCTTTCCTCTCTTCTTTTTACTTAGAATCTCGTCGGTAATATCGTGTATGAGCCTTTTACTTTGGATACTATCAATGCTGCGTCACCTGTGTTGGCGTCTCCGTCTTTATTGACGTCCATCAACTGGTTTACCAGACTGTCTACCACGTCCCCGTTCTTATCCCGGAACGGGTAGAAAGCGCCCTTTACCTTCGACACCGTTAACGCCGCGTCACCTGTGTTGATATCATCGCTCACATCTATGTCGCCCGTCTCGTACGTCAGTTTTACATTCCGGTACGCCGTATACACTTCTCCATCTACCTTTACCGTGTAGGTGATCCGATAATATTCCACGCCTCTCTTGATAGAATCCTTTGTCTTGGAGCTGTCGTAGTAGTTCACTGTTGCTGACCCGGTGTTCGGCTGGATATGGCCTTCTGTTCCTTCTCCCACCGTATACAGCTGGGCCCGGCTGCTTCCGTATCCGTCATCTCCCACTACGCTTTCCTGGATATCTATTACTGCTGTCGGGTGATCTGTCAGCCACGCCGTTATATCCTTATCTCCCACTTTCTCTATCATGGCCGAGTAATCCTTCGCCTTCGGCGCTCCGTTCGCGTCCACCTCAGGGTCTACATACTTTGCCACATAGTCGGGATTCAACGTAGTTGTCTGGTAATAACCTTCGTTGCCGTAATAGAATACCAGTTCGTTTCTGTAAGAGTTGACGTCACGCTTTGCTCCGTCTTCCAGCCCTGCATTCACAGAATCCAGATAATTCTGGGCCGCTGTTACCGCGTCCGGGCTCGCCGCTGTGCTTCCTGTCTTCAGACTGTTCCACACATCGCTGTTGCCTTCTGTCAGCTGCAGCGGGTTCTGGTT
>CAZXLM010000122.1:0-1690 GCA_964642055.1 uncultured Acutalibacter sp.
ACAAAGGTGACGGCTCCGGTTGTCGGGGCGACAAAGATGCACCATATTGAGGGGGCGGCGAAAGCAGTGGACCTGATCCTTTCGGAAGAAGAGACCGCATATCTGGAAGAACCCTATGTTCCCCATGCCCTTGTGGGCGTTATGGTGCAGAATACCAGGGCAGCGTCAAAAGAGAAACATGTCTGGTCAACAGGAAATCAGAAGATATAGGAGGTTGAGTGATGAGTAAAAAACTGGTGGCGTATTTCAGTGCAAGCGGGGTGACGAAAAAAGCGGCGGAGAGCCTGGCGGAAGCTGCAGGGGCAGATCTGTATGAGATCAGCCCCCAAATACCATATACGACGGCGGACTTGAACTGGATGGATAAGAAGAGCCGCAGTAGTGTGGAGATGAACGATCCGGCATCACGGCCGGCGCTTGCGGATATGTCCGCAGGCATTGAGGGATACGATGTGGTCTTTGTAGGCTTTCCGGTATGGTGGTACACGGCGCCGGCGATCATCCGGACATTTTTGGAGGCGTATGATTTCAGCGGGAAAGTGATCGTGCCGTTTGCGACTTCCGGCGGAAGCGGGCTTGGAGATACGGCGAAAACTCTGCAGAAGCTTGTCCCTGCGGCGGCAGTGAAAGACGGAAAGCTCCTGAGCGGCAGGCTGAATGCCGGAGAACTGAAAAAATGGGTGGATAGCTTTGAAAACTAAAATAATCTGAAAAGAAATGAAAGGAAAAGGTGAGAACAATGGTAAAACAGACAGCAGGAAGAGATCAGCTTGGGGAGTTTGCCCCGAAATTTGCACAGTTAAACGATGATGTATTGTTCGGTGAGGTATGGAACAGGGAGGAAAAACTTTCTTTAAGGGACCGGTCCCTTGTGACGGTGGTATCTTTAATGGCGCAGGGGCTGGTGGATTCCTCATTCCAGTTTCATCTGATCAGTGCAAAAAAAAACGGGATCACAAAAGAAGAAATTGCAGAGATCCTGACCCACGCGGCTTTTTATGCAGGCTGGCCGAAGGCATGGGCAGCTTTCCGTATGGCAAAGGAAGTCTGGACAGAGGAGACCTGCGCCGAAAACGCGAAGGAGGCACATGAAAAAAGTATGCTGTTCCCGGTTGGAAAGCCCAATGACGGCTTTGCACAGTATTTTATCGGGCAAAGCTACTTAGCGCCGCTGTCCACAGAGCAGGTGGGGATCTTTAATGTTACATTTGAGCCGGGATGCCGGAATAACTGGCATATCCATCATGCTGCATCCGGAGGCGGACAAATTCTGGTATGTGTAGGCGGACGGGGATTTTATCAGGAATGGGGGAAGGAAGCGCAGGAGCTTCACCCGGGGGATGTGGTAAATATTCCGGTTGGCGTGAAGCACTGGCACGGTGCCGCACCGGACAGTTGGTTTTCCCATCTGGCTGTTGAGGTTCCCGGTGTGGATACTTCTAATGAATGGCTGGAAGCGGTGGATGACAGCTCCTATGGCTTGTTGAAATAAGAAAGGGGCAGGTATTTAGGAACAGGGCAGAAGGAAGGCGGTTGGAAAAACAGGGGAAAACGGTGCAGAAAGAACCGATTTTGTCCATGCGGGCAAGCGAGCTTGAACGGATAAAGAGCGAAGCAAGAGAGGAAGCTGTGGATACCGCCATGGTTCTGCTGCTGGGGATTTCCATAAAGGTGCTGCGCGATAAATGTG
>CAZXLM010000123.1:0-1538 GCA_964642055.1 uncultured Acutalibacter sp.
CGTCCCACATGGTGCCCAGGGAGCAGGCCAGGTGGCCGCCGGCGGAAAAGCCGCACACGGCGATCCTGCCCGGTTCCACCCGCCATTCCGGGCGCTCCCGAATGATCCGCACCGTTTCGGAAAGCTCCCGCAGAGGCCGGAAATTCCCGGCTTCTTTCCCCACGGAATAGGTAAGGATAAACACATTATATCCCCTGGAAAAAAACGGCAGTGCAATGGGCTCCGCTTCCCGCTGGGAAACCATGGCGTAGGCTCCGCCGGGGCAGACCACCACCGCAGGAAAGCTCTCCCGGCGGGTCTCCATCTCCCAAACAGGGGTGTGCAGATACCCGGTGACCGAAGCGCCGGGATCCTCCAGAGGCTTAAAGGTAACTAATTCCATACAGATTCCTCCCAAACAGCGGGGCAAAATGGATCGGACCGCCGGATCTCCCTTCCATTATCCCCGCAAACGCCCCTCCTGTCAAGTGAGAAACCCGGGAACGGCCTCTGCGCTTTGCCGGAAGCGGCCCAGAACAGTCCGGCTGCTACGGCTGCGGACAATATGAGAAGCCGGTTCCCTCTAACTTGCAGGCAAGCAGCCCGACCGCCGCTTTGTGTGGACCGCTTGAAGAAAGCTTCTTTCCGAGCGGGACGGGAAAGGCTTCTTCACGATAACTGCCGCACGATTACTATCTCACAAAAACTTCTTCTGAGAAGGAAATGAATTTGTAAGGACTCGCTCTTGCAAAAAGCGATGTTTTCCAGTAAACTGGAAAAAGAGCAAAGCCTGCCGTACAGCAGACTGAACGCTCAAATCCTGTTTGCAGAGAGGTGCATTATTTTGGAGATCTTTCAAGACATTCTGGCTGCCATTGGCGTAGTGCTCAACGGCATTCCTCAGGGCCTGCTGGCGCTGACCTACGGCTTTGCGTCCGTTCCCACGGCGCTGGGCTTCGCCGTAGGCGCGGTAGCCTGCGGCGCGCTGGGCTCGGTAGCTCCCATTTCCTTCCAAGCGGAAACCATCGTGCTGGCGGGCAGCATGGGCAAAGACCGCCGGGACAGGCTTTCCATGGTCATGTTCGGCGGCCTTATCATGGTGATCCTGGGCCTGACCGGGGCTCTTTCGGCCATTACCGCCTTCGCGGGTGACGCCATCGTTCACGCCATGATGGCAGGCGTTGGCTTTATGCTGGTCAAGGTGGCCTTCGGCATGGTGAAGGAAAATCCGCTGGTAGGCTGGATTTCCGTGGCTTCCGCGGTGATCATCTACCTCGTCACCAAGGCCCTGGATCCCGGAAACGCCCTGGTGTACACCATTGTGGGCTCCCTTATTATTTCCAGTATCGCAGCGAAAATCGCCAAGCAGGAGCTGGGAGAGAACGCCGTTTCTGAAAAAATGTGCAGACTGAAGCTGGAAAAGCCCACGGTGAACCCCACCGTTATTCGGGGCGCCCTGTCCCTTGCCTGCCTGACCATCGGCGCCAATATCGCCTTTGGCAACATCACCGGCGGCATGTCCGGCGCCAACATGAACGTGGACCATCTCACCGTGTATT